>JAFUDV010000061.1 GCA_017464245.1 Bacteroidales bacterium
AGGGGGTTCGGGGTGCGGATACCGGCAACCACGTCCTCGCCCTGGGCGTTGATGAGCCACTCGCCGTAGAACTTGTTGTCACCGTTGGCCGGGTTGCGGGAGAAGGCCACGCCGGTGGCGGAGGTGTCGCCCATGTTGCCGAACACCATGGACTGGACGTTCACGGCCGTGCCCCAGTCGTCCGGAATGTGCTCGATCTGGCGGTAACGGATGGCGCGCTTGCCGTTCCAGGACTTGAAGACGCCGCCGATGGAGCCCCACAGCTGGGCCTTCGCATCGTCCGGGAATTCAACGCCCAGGACTTCCTTGATGCGCACCTTGAAAGCCTCGGCGAGGTCCTTCAGTTCCTCGGCGGTGAGCTCGGTGTCGCTCTTGTAGCCCTTCGCGTCCTTGACGTCCTGCATCATGCGGTCCAGCTGCTGGCGGATGCCCTGGCCGTCGGCCGGCTCGATGCCCTCGGCCTTCTCCATGACGACGTCGGAGTACATCATGATGAGACGGCGGTAGGCGTCATACACGAAACGGGGGTTCTGGGTCTTCTCGATGAGGCCCGGGATGGTCTTGGAGCACAGGCCGATATTGAGGATGGTGTCCATCATGCCCGGCATGGAGGAACGGGCGCCGGAGCGGCAGCTCACGAGGAGCGGGTCCTTCGCATCGCCGAACTTCTTGCCCATGATCTTCTCCGTGGCCTCGAGGGCGGCAGCGACCTCCGCCTTGAGTTCCGGGGTATATCCGCCACCGAGACGGTAGTACTCGGTGCAGCATTCGGTCGTAATCGTGAAACCGGCGGGAACCGGCATCCCGAGGAGGTTCATTTCAGCGAGGTTCGCACCCTTGCCGCCGAGGAGCTCGCGCATCTTGCCGTCGCCTTCAGCGGTCTTTCCACCGAAACGATAGACTCTTTTCTTGATTTCTTCCATTGTTTGGTCTGATTAGATTATTAATAGTTTTAAATTCAAAGCACGGTAAGTCCGCAAATTTACAAAAAAATCTGCGGAAATGCCAATATTATATGAGGGACGGCCTATAAAAGCTTCGCGGCGATCTCGGAAAGTTCCGAGCGTTCGCCCTTCCGGAGGAAGATGTGCTGGAACAGCGGCTGCCCGTTCATTTTCTCGCCGAGGTGCGTCAGGCCGTTGGACCACTGGTCCAGATAGGGCTGGTCGATCTGGAAGATATCGCCCGTGAAGACCATCTTCGTGCCTTCTCCGGCGCGGGTGATGATGGTCTTGACTTCGTGCGGGGTGAGGTTCTGCGCCTCGTCCACGATGAAATAGACCTTTCCCAGGGAGCGGCCGCGGATATAGGCGAGGGGAGAGATCAGGAGCTTCTCCTCCTTGAGCATCGACTCGATCTTGAGCGCCTGCTTGGATCCGGGCCGGAAGCAGCGCTTGATGACGTCCAGGTTGTCCATCAGCGGCTGCACATAGGGGCTCATCTTGCTCCGCTGGTCGCCCGGGAGGAAGCCGATGTCCTGCCCGCCCAGCACCACGGTGGGACGGCTGAGGATGATCTGGTCGAAGTCCTTTTCCTGCTCCAGGGCAGCCGCCAGGGCGATGAGCGTCTTGCCGGTGCCGGCTCCGCCGGTCAGGGAGACGAGCGGGATGTCCGGATTCAGGCAGGCGTCCAGGGCGAAGCGCTGTTCGTCGTTGCGCGGGCGGATGCCGTACGCCTCCTTCGTGCGCACGAAGACGATCCGCTTCCGTTTCGCGTCATACCGGCCGCAGACGGTCGTGCCGCCCAGGTCGAACTTGTACAGCTGGTTGGCCCGGGGCTCTTTCTGGGCGACGGCCTTCCAGTCGATGCTGTTGTCCTGCCCGTAGGCGAGCTGCTGGATGACTTCCGGGTCGGCCTCCATGACGAGGACCTCGCGCTCCAGGTCTTCCAGGATGTCGTCCTCCACCCGGTCGTTCAGGTAGTCCTGGGCCGGCATCCCGGCGGCCTTTGCCTTGAGGCGCAGGTTGATGTCCTTGGTCACCAGGGCGACGAACCGTCCCGGATTGTTCTTGCGGACCCACATCGCCGTGGACAGGATGCGGTGGTCCTGGGTGTCGTCCTTGAACAGGTCGGCGAACTCGGGGGCGAAGGGATGGTTGGGCTCGATCTTGATCCGGCCGAGGCGCTTTCCGAGGGAGATCCCCTCCGGTCCGAACTCCTTCCGGTCCGTGAGCTTGTTGATGTCACGCATGAAAGCGCGGGCGTTGTAGGAAAGGGCGTCGTTGCCCTTCTTGAACTTGTCCAGTTCCTCGATGACCGCGATGGGGATGACGAGGTCGTTGTCCTGGAAGTGCTTGATGGCCTGGTGGTCGTGCAGGATGATGTTGGTGTCGAGGACAAAAATCTTGGCCATGGTTCCGGTGTTTAATCTTCTCCCTCCAGGGAGTTCATCAGGGATTCGAGGATGCCGGTGAGGCTGTTCCCGCCCGAGAGGACGGAGACGCCCGGCGTGCCGGGAACGGGATGTCCCAGGGGATAGTAGGCGATGTCCTGGAGCAGGAGCTCGGCGTCCACGTAATCATAGTCGATGTCGGCGATCTGGATGACCACGCCCGGTACCTCGCCGAACAGGACCCGGACCTGGAGTTCGCCGCCGCAGGCGCGGCAGACGTCGTTGACGGAGATCGCGGCCCCGTGGGTACCCGTCATGCCCCGGAGGGTGGCCATGAGTCCCCCTTCCAGGACCGTGGCGCCGGCTTTCACGATGCCGTCCTCCACGAGTTCCCGGATCACTTCATATCCGTCGATGAAGTAGTCCGCGTCGCCCACGTCCGGGGCGGTGCCCCTCCGGGCGCCCGTCGCCGCGGCCAGCAGGGAACCGCCCAGCCGGTAGTCGCAGGTGTCCAGGGGAATGTAGATGAGCCAGTCCGACGCCTCGTCCTGGACGGTCGCGGGGCAGCGCCGGCGGCGCGAGATGCGGGGATTGGCCGTCCGGAACGGAAGCTCCCGGATGAGGCTCTCCTCCTCGTCCGGCGCCTCTTCCTCCGCCGTGGTCGTGGCCTTGAAGGAGACGGAACAGGGACCGCTTCCGGTCCGGACCTCGGACAGCCGGAGCCCCAGCGCGTCGATGTATTCGGCGGCGGCCTCCACCGAGGCGTAGAAGGCGGCTCCGTTGCCGATGGCGCCGTAGTTCCACCGCCAGTCGGCCTTCAGCGTGAGGTCTCCGAGCCGGAAGTGCCCGCCCATCCAGACGGCGTCCAGGAGGGCTTTCGCCACCCGCGCTTTCGTGACGGGGCCGGCGAAGGGCAGGGGGAACGGCGGTCGGGGAAGGGCGGCGACGGCATCGGCGTAGGCGTCGATTTCCCCGTCCTTGAAGTCGAAGGGGGTGGGGGCGATGTCCACGGTCTCGTCGGCGACCGTTCCGCCCGGGAGCGGCTGTGGCAGGGCGCCCGGAAGGGTGCATTCCTGCAGCAGGCCGGCCGGCGTCAGGGGCTGCTGGATGCCGTCGATGATGAAACTGTCGTTCAGGTTGGGGGCTTCTTGGGCCATTCTTCCGTTTTTATTTATGCCCAAAAATAGGTAAATTTGTGATGAAATCAAAAAAATGCCCGCCATGGAATTCTCCCCGTCCGCCTACGGACAGCTGCTGGACGAGATCTTCGTCCGTTTCCCTACGGTCCAGAAGGCCGGTTTCGGTTCCGCCTACAAGCCGGGACTGGACCGGATGGAAGCGTTCGTCGCCGCCCTGGGCCACCCGGAAAGGAGTTTCAAGTCCGTCCATGTCGCCGGCACCAACGGCAAGGGCTCCGTCTCCAGCCTGCTGGCGTCGGCCCTTTCCTCCTGCGGTCTCAGGGTCGGGCTGTACACCTCTCCGCATCTTCTTGATTTCCGGGAAAGGGCGCGGATCGTCTCGGGAAGGGACGCTCTTTCCGGAGCATATGCCCGTATTGGGTCGCGAAGCGACGCGGAGGAAAGAGCGTCCCTTCCCGAAACGGATTATGCCCTGATTCCAAAGCAGTATGTCTTTGATTTCCTGATCCGGTGGAAGCCGTATTTCGTCGAGCATGAACTGTCGTTCTTCGAGATCACGACGGGGCTGGCGTTCAAGTGGTTCGCCGATGAGGGCGTGGATGCGGCGGTCATCGAGGTGGGCCTCGGCGGGCGGCTGGATTCGACCAACGTCCTGACGCCGGAACTGTCGGTGGTCACCACCATCGGCCTGGACCACTGCGCCCTTCTCGGGAACACCCTGGCGGAGATCGCGGGGGAGAAGGCCGGCATCTTCAAGCCCGGCGTCCCGGCCCTCGTCGGGGAAAGCAATCCCGAGACGGATCCGGTGTTCGACGACGCGGCCTGGATGGTGTGCCCGCTCACGTATGCGGACAAGGTGCGGCCTTCCCTCTGGCACCGGCATCAGGAGATCCTCCGGAAGATGGACCTCCAGGCCGATGTCCAGCAGAAGAACCTCCGCACGGCCCTCGCCGCCATTGACATCCTGAAGGAAATCCCTGGTTTCAAGGCCCTTTCCGACACGCAGTCCGCCTTGGACGGACTTGCCCATGCCGCCCGCCGCACCGGTTTCCGCGGCCGTTGGGAGCGGCTTTCCGACCTCCCCTTCGTCATCGCCGACATCGGCCATAACCCGCAGGCGCTCACATCCGGTTTCAACCAGCTCCGCCGCTATGTGGAGGAGGGCCGGTGCAGTTCGCTCATCATTGTCTATGGCGTGATGGCCGACAAGGACCTGGACGGCATCCTGCCCCTCATGCCGGCCGACGCCACCTACGTTTTCGCGGCACCGGATACGCCCCGGGCCCTTCCCGCCGCCGACATTCTCCACCGCTATACCGCATTCGCCCGGGAGCGGGCCGCCGCCTCCGGCGCGCCGGTCGCCCCGCCGCTGCGCGCCTTTGCGGCCGATTCCGTCCGCCAGGCCGTCCAGATGGCCCTCCAGCTTGCCCAGACCCTTTCCGCTCCCACGGACCGTCCGGGCTCGAAACCCGTCCGCCCGCTCGTGTACATCGGCGGCTCCGCTTTCGTCGTCGCCGAGGCCCTTCCGCTGTTCCGCTGATGGTACGGTTGTTGAAGGAGTCCCGCCCAGAATAGTGATAGTTATGTTACGATATTTCCGGACAGCCCTTGCGGCCGTCGTTTTCCTGCTTTTTGCCCCTATGATGAATGCCCATCCCGCCACGGACCAGGACGGCCACGTGCTCACCGCCCTGTGGAAACAGTATGAAGCCGCCGCCAAGGCCGACCGCCCCCAAACCGAGGCGGAGATCCTTTCCAAGATCAAGACGGAGGCGGGGAAGCAGCACCTTCCGGTGGACTTCTATGACGCCGCCACGAAGTACGTGGAGACGGTGCAGCGCCGTGACTGGAAGAAGCGGGACGAGCTCCGGACGAACCTCCGGAAGGAGGTGGAGGCCTTTGCCGACCCGATGGTCACCTACCTCTGGATGGGAGACTGGGGCGGCGCTTCCTCCGATGAGCGCTGGGCCTTCGTGAAGGACCGTACCGAGGCGTTCCGTGCCGGACATAACGCCCCGTTCTACCGGAACATGGGCTCGTATCTGGGCGGCGCCATGAAGGACTTCGTGTCATCGGACCTGGAATACGTGCTGTGGGACCTGCTGGGCCGCCGGCGCTATGAGAGCCTGGAGCAGGACGGCATCTACCGGACGCTCCGGGATGAAGTGGCCGGGAAGTACCCTGGCGAAGGCTGTCTGGCCTATTATGCCGCCCAGCAGCTCGGGGACAAGGCCGTGCGCAAGGCCGCCCTGGAGGCTGCGGCCGCGAAGTATGCCGGGAAGGCCGTCTCGCTCTGGCCGCGCATGGACCTGCTCCGGATGGAGTTCAACACGCTGGAGGAGGAGAAGGCGAAGGCCCCGGCCTATGAGGACCTGTACCGCCGCTGCCAGGCTTTCGAGAAGGAACGCGGCGCGTTCCGCGGCGACGAGGCGAAGGTCGCGAAGCCGGCGGGCGGCGTGAAAAACCTCGTGAGCACATTGACAGGAAAGGACCTGGATGTCCGGATCGTGAACGATGAAGGCGTCGTCACCTTCCGCAACCTGGACCAGGCCGTGCTCACCCTCCGCGAGGACAAGAAGTCCGTAAAGACCTGGAACCTCGTGAATCCGACCGGCAGTTTCTTCGTGCGGGACACCGTGAAAGTGGCCCTCCCGCAGTTGGGTGACGGCTCCTATACCCTGGAAGCCGTGAACGGCAAGTTCAGCGACCAGGCCTGGTACAACCAGCATACGCTGTCCCTCGCCGTCCGCCGCACCAGCGAAGGAAATACGGCCTATGTCGCCGACCACGTATCCGGCAAGCCGCTGGACAAGGCGAAGCTGATCCTCTGGAAAGGCGACACCGAGGTCCTGAGCGAGACGGTGCGCCTGGACGGTTTCACCCTGCTCCCGGCCTCGTTCCTGAAGATTCTCCGTGCCAACAGGAACGTCTATTATTCCCTGTCCGCCGAGACCGGCACGGGAAAGAATCTCCGCCGGAGCCAGCGGTTGAGCGTGCGCGAATTCAGCTACGCGGAGGACTCCTATGACGGCAAGGACGCCCTTTACTGCAACATCTACAAGGACCGCGGCGCCTACAATCCCGGCGACGTGCTCCAGTTCAAGGCCGTCGTGTACCAGGGCAACCTCGTGGACCGCGTGTCCGTAGTCCCGGACAAGGAAGTGCAGGTCTCCCTCTTCAATACGGAAGGGAAGGCCGTCGAGCGCCTGAAGCTCAGAACCAACGCCTTCGGCTCCGTCTCCGCTTCCTTCACCCTGCCCAAGGGGGAGCGGAACGGGTATTTCAACATCCAGGTCACGTCCGGCAAGACGCACCTCGCCACGGACGATTTCCGGGTCGATGAGTTCGTCCTGCCCACTTTCACGCTCTCCTTCGATACCAATGACCGGCTGTACCTCAAGGGCGACGAGGTCGCCGTGAGCGGCAAGGTCCGGAGCTATTCCGGCCATGCCATGACCGGGGCGGACCTGGCCGTGAAGGTGGAACGCTGGGGCAATGTCGTCCTGGAGAAGCAGGTCGCCCCCGAGGCCGACGGCACGTTCTCCTTCGCTTTCCCGGCGGAGGAAACCGGCTGGTACAGCATCGGCGTGACCGTGACCGACGCCACCGGTGAGATGCAGGAATTCGGCGCCGGCGTGTATGTGAGCGACGAGATTTCCGTCTCCCTGTCCATGGAGAACACCGCCGAGGGCGAGTTCGTGACTTTGGAGGAGAAGAATGAAGGCGGGCCGGTCCGCTACATCGGCCGCCGCTGGCGTCCCGAACCGTCCAAGTACATCGCGACCGGGGATGTCGCCCGGGTGCGGATGCAGGTGGACAACAGCGACGGGAACCGGATCGACGTCCCCGTGCACTATGAACTGCTGGCGGAGGACAGCGCCGTGGTCCGCAAGGGCACGGCGGCTTCCGGCGAGGTCGTGGACATCGACCTCAAGGGCCTCCCGGGCGGTCTCTATACCCTTCGGGCGGAGGCGTCCGAACGGGAAGTCAAGGATGACGAGAAGTGCTTCATCCTCAAGATTTCCGAAGATGCACCCGTGCTGGACGCACCGGTCCGCCGGGTGTTCCTGACCGGCCCGGCCGACGTCCCGATGGGCGGGAAGATCCGCCTGACCCTGGGCACGGCCGACGGGGCCGAATATGCCATCGTCACCCTTTTCGGGAAGGCCCGCCAGGTGCTGGATACCCGGAAAGTCGTCCTCAAGGGCGTCCGGGGAAAGGAAGGCTCCCTCACGACGGTCCTGCTCGACTACAAGGCAGACTGGCCGGACGCCGTCCGCCTGCAGGTCTTCTACTTCAAGCGGGGCGAAGCCGTTACTTTTGACAAGGAATACTCCCGCACCCGTACCCGCCTTGCGCTTCCCCTTACCTTCAACCGCTTCACGGATAAGGCCTTCCCGGGCACGTCCCTGACTTTCACCCTGCAGACGGATCCGGGCGTGGAGGCCCTGGCGGCGGTGTATGACAAGAGCATTGACGCCATCGCCGGCAACTGGTGGCCGGTGGTGACCCTGCGGGAGTTCAGCGTCCCGTACGTCGGGGTCGATGCCGTCTGCGGCCGGGTAAACGGGGAGGATCCGTATGCCGACGACCTGGTCATGGAGGAAACGGCCGTCGCAGGTTTCGGTGCCTCCGCCCGGATGCTCACCAAGTCTTCGGTCAACATGGCCGTGATGGACTACGCTGCCGAGCCGGAGGCCGTTCCTTTCCAGCTGGTGGAGGAGAAACCCGGCTTCGATGCCGGAGCCGACGTCCCCATCCGTTCCAAGTTCGAAAACGCCCTCACCTTCCAGCCGCACCTCGTCTCCGACGGTGCCGGCAACCTGACGTTTACCTTCGAGACTTCCGACAAGCTTTCCACCTACTATGTAGCCGTCTATGCCCATGACAAGGGCATGCGCAACGCCTATGTCCGCGAGGAGATGGTCGTAAGCGTGCCCGTGAAAGTGGCGGTCGTGGAACCGCAGTTCCTCTATGCGGGAGACACCTACGAGGTCGCCGCCAGCGTGTCCTCGAACTCCGACAAACCGGTTTCCGGCTGGCTGTACCTGTACACCTACCCTTCGGGCGAGTACGAAGGCGTGGAGCCTGTTTCCGTCCAGCGCGTCGCGGTCACCGTCCCGGCCGGCGGCACGGAAAGCCACCGCTTCCCGGTCCGCGTGCCGGCCGTCGAGACGCTCGGCCTCAAGGCGGTCTTCGCCGCCGACGCCTTCTCCGACGGCGTGTTCCTGCCCGTCCCGGTGAAGAAGCCCGTCCAGACCCTGACCGAGGCCCATTCCGCCGTGCTCCGCGCCGGCATGAGCCGCGAGACGCTCCTCGCCGAACTCCGCGCCCGCTTCGTCAATGTGCCCGCCTCCGAGGCTGTATTGACCGAAACCACCCTCCAGGATCTCGTCCGCGCCGCCATCCCCGCCAAGGTGGATCCGGACGGCAAGGACGTCCTGTCCCTCTCCGAGGCCTGGTATGTCCGGCTGATTGCGGGTCGGCTGGGAACTGTCATGCCGAGCGAAGCGAAGGAATCACTCCTCGGCAAAGTCCTCGCCTGCCGCAACGCAGACGGCGGATTCGGCTGGTTCGAGGGGATGAACTCGTCGGCCGTCATCACGGCCGTCCTGCTGGAGCGGTTCGCGAAGCTCCGCGACCACGGCTTCGAGGTTCCGGACCTGACGTCTTCCGTGAAGTTCCTGGACAATAAGCACTTTGCGGTCGAGATGCCGTACTGGTGCGGCTACCTTACCGACGCGCAGTACCTCTTCGTCCGCTCCCTGTACCCCTCCGTCCCGTTCGAGGTGAAACCTGTGACCCAGGAAGGAAAGAAGCGTTTCGCCGATTTCCAGAAGTATGCCAAGGGCTACCTTGTCCCGTCCGCGAAGGACGGCCGGGGCCTCCAGGGCCAGATCATGGCCAAGGCCCGCCGGGTGCAGACCCTGCTCAACCTCTCCGCCTCCTCCGAGGGCATCGCCCTGGCGAAGGCCTGGGGCGTGAAAGTCGCCGCCAAGTCCCGGATGGAATCCTCCCTGAAGGCCGACATCGCCTCCCTGAAAGAATACGCCGTGGAGCACCGCGACGGCGGATGGTACTATCCCAACGCCGTCATACCGTGGCGCGGCCTGCTCGAGACCGAAGCCGATGCCCACGCCCTCCTGTGCGGCCTGATGCAGCCGTATGCGCCGCAGGTTTCCGACGGGATCCGTCTCTGGCTCATGCTCCAGAAGGAATCGCAGAAGTGGGACGAGAGTCCGGCCTTCGTGGACGCCATCACCGCCGTGCTGGACGGTTCCGACGAGGTCCTTTCGACCGCCGTACTGTCCTACAGCGCGACCTATGACAAGCCCTTTGCCGGCATCCAGGCCGCCGGCAACGGCTTCACCATCGTCCGCAAGTTCTTCCGCGAGAAGACCGTGGAGAAGGTCTATGACGACCGCACCACCGAAAAGAACGACCAGGTGACTGTCCGTGAGGAAATCGCACCCGGCACACCGGTCGCGGTGGGCGACAAGATCATCGCCGAGTACCGGATCTGGAACCAGGAGAACCGCAGTTTCGTGAAGGTCGATGCCTTCCGCGAGGCGGCCCTCCGGCCGGTGCAGCAGCTTTCCGGCCACACGGGCTGGGGCTGGTGGAACCGCCGCTCCCTGACCTTCACCCCGCAGGGCTACCGCAACGTGAAGTCCGACCGCACCGAGTACTACTTCGACTCCTTCCCGGAGGAGAATACCACCCTCACCGAGGAATTTTTCGTCACCCAAGCCGGGACCTTCACCGCTCCGGTCCTCACCGTTGAATCCCTCTACGCCCCGCATTACCGCGCCAACGACGCCTTCCACGGGGTCCTGTCCGTCGAATAAACCCATGCAATGATATGAAAAAGACTGTCCTCCTTACCCTCGCCATCGCGGCCGTCCTGCCGCTGGGCGCCCAGGTAATCGTGAAAGGCTCCATCGAAGGCGTTCCCCGCCAAGGCTCGTACCATCCGACGTTCAAGTCGGACGGGGCGAAGAAGAAGCCGCTCAACGTCATCCTCATGATCGGCGACGGCACCGGCCTCGCGCAGATCGCCTCCGGCTACTTTGCCAACAACAACCAGCTCACGGTCATGAACCTCAAGCACTTGGGCCTGGTGACCACGCGCTCCGCGACGGACTTCACCACGGATTCCGCCGCTTCCGGCACCGCCTATGCATGCGGCATCAAGACCTATAACTATGCCGTGGGCGTGGACCTTTCCAAGGAACCGGCTCCCAACATCCCGGAAATCGTCGCGGCGAAGGGAATCGTCTCCGGCGTCGTCTCCACGGATGCGCTGGACGGCGCCACGCCTGCCAGTTTCTTCGCCCACCAGCCCAACCGCGGCATGGCGAACGAGATCTGGGCGGACCTGCCGGGAAGCTGCCTCTCCTTCTTCGCCGCCGGCGACAAGGAGCGGATGGAGAGCCGTCCCGACTCTACGCAGAAAGCGATCCGGGACGTGTTCACGGTCGTGGACAGGCTGGATGATCCCCGTGCCGCCACGGCCTCGCGCCTGGGCTATCTCCCGACAAAGGTGGAGGCGGGCTACATCGTGGACGGCCGCACGGACTTCCTTCCGGTGAGCGCCCGCTATGCCATGGACTTCCTCAAGAGCCATTCCGCCCGCAAGAAGGGCTTCTTCCTGATGGTGGAGGGCGCCCGCATCGACAAGGCCTGCCACGCCAACCAGTTCGAGAGCATGGTCAAGGAGATGCTGGACTTTGACAAGGCCATCGCCGAGGCAATCAAGTTCGCCGATGAGGACGGCAATACCCTGGTGATCATCTCCGCCGACCATGAGACCGGCGGCCTGACCATCGCCGAGGGGAATCCCGCCCGGGGGGAAGCGGCCGGCAACTACATCTATACGTGGCATTCGGCCATTCCCGTGCCCCTCTTCGCCTACGGCCCGCACGCCCAGGATTTCATCGGCGTCCAGGGGAACGAAGAAGTGGGCCAGAAGATCATCGACCTGCTGGCCGGGAAGTAGCCGTTACCGTAAATCCTGCAGAAACCGAATGACCGTCACCGTCCACCACGGTGACGGTGTGTTTTCCGGGGGAGGGGGAGAGCTGCATCTGGTGGATCAGGTGCGTCTCGCCCAGGTATTCCTCGTCCAGGTGCCAGTACAGGACCGCGTCAGGATCCCGGTGGACGGCCTGGAAGACGGCCCCGGGCTGGGAACCGTCCAGCTGGCGGGGAAGCGTGAGCACGCTGCCGGATTCGGGATAGAGGAATTCGATCTGCGCCCCCTCTCCGGAGGACCGGACCTGGTATTCGGGGTGGTAGGCCCGGTAATACCATTCCATGGCGGGGGGCAGCCGGAAAGTCCCGTCCCGGTGATAGGGACACACGGCGCTGTCCACGGCCCGGTCGGGCAGCCGGACGCTTTCCCGGCCGGGGCACTCGGGGCTTCGCAGCATGCCCGATTCCGGGCAGACGTCCAGGAAGACCCCTCCGTCCAGCGGCTCCTCGAACCAGTCGGCCGAGGGCGGGAGGAGGTTGAGGAGGTCGAACAGGACGGGACCGGCGGTCTTGGCCCCGGTCATGCCGGGGACGCCGTGCCCGTCGGCATTGCCGCACCAGACCCCGACGGCGTAATCCGGGGTCACGCCCACCGCCCACGCATCGCGGAATCCATAGCTCGTCCCCGTCTTCCACGCGGCCTTCCGGACGGAGCGGATGAGTTTCCAGTCGATCTCGTCGGGCCGGTTCACCTCTTTCAGCGCTTCGAACGTGTACCACAGGGCGATCCGGTCCTTGAAGGGCGATTCCGCAGGGAGCCCGTCGTAGCTCCGGACCATGCCCGCATAGGCCCGGGTGATGTCGGCGAGGGTCCCCTCGCCGCCGCCCAGGATGAGGGAAAGCCCATAGTCCGCCGCACTCCGGTTCAGGGTAGTGAGCCCGGCGTTCCGCAGCATTTCCAGCAGCCTGGGCGCTCCGTAGGCACGCAGCAGATGGACTGCCGGCACGTTCAGGGACCGGGCCAGGGCCTCGTCGGCCGGGACGGCCCCGTGGAACTGCAGGTCGAAGTTCTGCGGGGCGAATCCGTTCAGGTTCACCGGCGTGTCCTGGAGGAGCGTGCGGGGCAGGATGGTTCCGTCCTGGAGGGCGGCACAATATAGGAATGGCTTCAGGATGCTTCCGGTACTGCGCGGGGCGGCAGCGATGTCCACTTCCGACCCGGGCCGGGAACGGCCCGGCGAGGCATTGCCTACATAGGCGAGGGCTTCCCCGCTCCGGATGTCCAGGATGACGGCCGCGAGGTCCGCAACCCCGCCGAGTGCCAGTTCATCGGACCAGCGCGCCGTCGCATCCTCCACCTGCCGCTGCAGGTCGATGTCCAGGGTCGTCCGGGTTCCCACGCCGTGCGGCATGTGCTCCACATATTGGCGGGCCAGGCCGGGGAGGGGATAGGGCGCATCCGGCAGCGGTTCCGCCAGGGCGCTCTCCAGCGTGGAGGCGTCCATGTATTTCCGCTCGTACAACCGGTTCAGGAGGCGGTTCCGCTTCTCCAGCAGCAGCTTCCTTCCTTTCCCCGGATGGATGGAAGAGGGAGCGTTGGGCAGGACGGCCAGCGTGGCGGACTCGGCCCAGGAGAGTTCGCCGGCCGGACGGCCGAAGTAGCGCCAGGCCGCCGCTTCCAGCCCGACGACATTCCCTCCGAAAGGGGCATGGGAAGCATACAGCGCCAGGATTTCGTCCTTGCTGCAGCGGAATTCCAGGCGGGTGGCGAGAATGGCTTCCACGAACTTCTGCGCGAGTGTTCTCTCCTTCCTGCGGGCGAGCCGGATGACCTGCATCGTGATCGTACTGCCTCCGCTGACGACATGTCCTTCCCGGAGATTGCTCCGGACCGCCCGCCCGATGGCGAGCGGGTCCACCCCGGGATGCCACCGGAAATGCCGGTCCTCGAACTGGACGAGGGCCGCGGCGTACCGGGAAGGGACGGTGTCGCACGGAGGAAAGCGCCACTGTCCATCGTCCGCGATGCGGGCGCCGAGCAGTTCGCCGTTCCGGTCCGTGACGACCGTCGCGTAGGGCGTACCTTTGAAAAGGTCCCCCGGCAGGCAGCACAGCCAGCCTGCCAGAAGGACCAGAAGAATCGTGACCGGGATGATCCGTCGCCGGTTCATCGGGTGACGGAGGTCGTCGCGGATTCCGTGTTCGCGGCGACTTGCGGGGCGTACATGGCCGAGCAGGTGACGGCCGGCAGGCTGTAAGATCCCTCGTAAGCGGCGCGGAGCCGCAGGGTGCAGGTCTTGGAAGCGCCCTGCGGCAGGTCGAAGAACCAGTTGCAGCGGTCGTCGCGGATGTCCCGGTAGTCGGCTTCCTCCTTGTCGGCACCGCCCCGCATCCGTTCATTCAGGATTTCCCAGCCGGACGGGATGCGCTCGCTCAGGGCCAGGGACCGGTACGGGGTCGCAGTCGGGTTGCTGACTTTCACGACGGCCGTGAACTCCGTTCCCTGAGGGATGGAAGTGGCCTTCAGGGCCTTCCCGGAAGCGTCCTGGTAGGAGACGGAGATCCGGAGACCATGGGCCTCGGCCGGGACCGTCGTCCCGGCGGGGGCGCGGGTGACCGTCGTCAGGGTGGCGTAGAGGATGTCGGATGACGTGTTCTTCACCTCCACCGGACCGGAGACCGGCATGACATGGACGGACTGGGCGGAGACGACCTCCTTGCCGCCGACGGTCGCCTTGATGGCCTGGGTGGACACCTTCGAGAACAGGCGGTCCATCGCCATGGCGGCGAAGGCGGCTTCCTGGGTGGAACAATGGCCTTTGTTGACGGCCCCGGCCACCTCGACGGCGGTCGGGAGCGCCTGGGCAAGGTCGCCGGTGAGGGCGAGGACCTGGAGGACGACCGCCCGGTCACGCAGGTTGGAGCCGAAGGTGTAGTCGGCGGTGTCATAGCTGCCGGAAAGGGCCTTGACCGTCAGTTCCTGCGCCTGTTTCGTCTTGCCGCTCACGGCATAGGCGGCGGCGAGCATCCATCCGGCCCGGCTGTCCAGCCCGCCGCTCTCCTTGAGCCGGTTCATGGCTGCGTTCGAAGGGGCGCCGGCGACGGCGAGGGAATAGAGACGGTAGCACTCGTCCAGTTGGTCATAGACATTGCCTGCCAGGCGGAAGGCCTGGCTCCGGCTTCCCTGGAAGCGCTTCCAGTTCCCGAGGACGCTCGGCTGCACCTCGAAGCCGGCCGCCGATGCCTCGGAGAGGAACTGGCCGGCCATGGATGAAGCCCAGGTCTGGGAAGAGCCGGCGTTCCGCCAGTAGCCGAAGCCGCCGTCGCTGCGCTGGCGGGCATAGAGCTGGCGGATGATGCCCGGGATGAGACTCCGTGCCTCCCGGGCCTCGGCCTCGGGCAGCAGCGGCAGCAGATGCAGCAGGGTAAGACCCTGGGAAGAAAGCTGTTCCGTGCAGTCGTAGGGGTAGTTCTTCATTTCCCGGTACAGGCCGGCCGCGTCCACGGCCGGGAATCCGGCCAGCGAAAGGGTGGCCCGGTCACCGGCGTCGAAGGAGACGGTCCCTCCTGCTGCCAGCTTCTCTTCACGGACCACGACGGTCTCCGGATTCGGAGGGACGACCTCGAGGGTGACGGTTTCATGGGCCTTGTGAGACGAACCCTCGGCTGTGACGGTCACCTTGGCCGGCCCCTCGCCTGTCGCCTTGAGGGCGAAGCGTATCACCCTGTCGCTTTCGCTCCCGAACCGGGCCGTCCCGGACGCAGCGCCGTCCACCTGGAGGGAACCTTCGGCCTTTACGGTCACCCGGGCCTCCTTGACCTTGCCGTCCAGGGCGAGGACGTTCACGGGAAGGGTGACGCTTTCACCGGTGCATACCTGGCGGGGAAGGGTCGTCAGCACCATCAGGGGCGACTTGACCGCCACGGTCTTCTCGGCCTTTCCGTAGGCGCCGTCATGGCCGGAGACGACCATCACCCGGAGGCTGCCCACATACATGGGCAGGCGGATTTCATGCCTTCCGGTTCCCTTGTCCAGGGTAAAGGGGCCCATGAAGCGGACCACCGGGTTGAACCGGTTGTCCTTGCGGGCCGCGACGATGTTCTCCTGGTCGCCGCCGATGGAGAGCATCGGACCGAAGCGTCCGGCGCTGGCGCCCACCACCTGGTCGTAGAGGTCCCAGGTCTTCACGCCCAGGGCCTCGGGACGGTACATCGCTTCCCAGGGTGACGGGGTCTTGAAGGCCGTGAGGTCCAGGAGGCCTTCGTCCACCACGGCGAGGGTGTAGGTCATGGGCCTGCCCGACTTCTCGGATACCTGGATGGTGAACTTTTCCTCGGGGGCGACGGTGTCGGCGACCTTGAGGACCGGCTCCAGGTGCGAGGCGGGGTTCTCCACCAGGAGGCGCTTCACACCATAGAGGCGCAGCGGCAAATCATTGGAGGAGAATCCGTAAGGCTGTACAAGCGTGAGATGGACATAAAAGTTCGGCGCCATCTCGGGCGTGACGGTGAAGGTGTACGGTGTATCCTTGCCGTCGGCGGTGGAAACCCATTCCCGGGCGATGACCCCGGACCCGTTCTCGAGGGAGACCAGGGCCTGTCCGCCCTTGGCGGCGGGGATGTACACGGTCGCCTTCTCGCCGGCGCGGAAGCTGTCCTTGTCGGTGGAGAAGGTGAGCATGGACACGGCATCCGGGTCCTTCCGGCCGGACCGGCCGCGGTAGGTGGGCCAGTCGATGACGACGGTCTGGCCCGTGACGTGTCCGCCGGCGATGTCCCGGACGATCACCAGGTAGCGTCCCCAGCCTTCGTCGTCCACATGGAGGGTGAAGGTGGCGTCCTTGCTGCCGGAGGTGAGCTTCCCGGAGGTGAAGGGCTCGGAGGCTTCTCCGCTGACATAGCTCTGGAGACTGCCGGGCTCGTTGTCCCACCACCAGCTCCACTTCAGCTTATAGACGCGGTACTCCAGTTCGCGGCCGGCGAGGCGTTTCCCGGAAGCGTCCACGGCGGCGACGCGTACGGTGTGGTCCTTGCCGGTTTCCAGTTCGTCGTCGGAGGGGAGCCTGAGGCCCACATAGGCCGGGAACGGGGAGTAGGGAACGGTCTGGGTGGTGAAACTCTCGTCACCGCCGTTTTCCAGCACGGAAGAGACGATGAAAGCCTGCAGCAGCCCGGGCGCATCCTTCGCCGCCGGAAGGTCGAAGGCCGTATCGGCCGTTCCTTCAGCGGAAAGGGTGGTCTGGAACAGGGAATGCTCGCTGGCCTCGAAGGCCGATGCCGGGTTGCGGAAGACATATCCGTCGAAGCCGGGGAAGGTGGCGGGGCCCTTGGACAGGGTCATCGTCGCGCTGGCCTTGAGACCGGAAGCCGGGATGCCCGTAAGCCAGGAGGAGGACAGCCGCGCCTTCGCCCGTGTGCCGGCCTGAAGGATTTCGCCGGGCAGTTCCAGGTTCACCTTCAGGCGGTTGGGCTTGATGGTCTCCACGTGGAGGCTCTTGTGGAAAGCGGAACCGCCCACCTTGATGTAGGCGTTCCACCAGCCCGTGGGATCCTCGGGGGCGGTGGCGACCGGGAAAGCGTAGAATCCGTCCTGGCCCTTTGCCGTCATGCGCGTATAGAACTGTCCTTCCGGCGTATAGAGTTCCAGGGTGGCCGGGTGGCTCTCCGGAATGCGCTGCAGCTTGTCGGAAAGGATCATCGTCACGTGCAGGGTGTCACCGGGGCGCCAGACCCCGCGCTCGCCATAGACGAAGCCCTTGAGACCTTTCTGGACCTGCTGCCCGCCCACGTCGAAGCGGCTCATGGACTTCTCCTGTCCTTCAGGGAGGCGGAGATAGCCCACGGTGCGGCCCTTTCGGGCGAGGACGACGAAGGGCTTGCGGGCGACCTGGATCTGGGCCAGGCCTTTCCCGTCGGTCTTTCCCGTGCCGATGCGCTGGAGCTGGAAATCATAGGCCGTGAGGTCCACGCCGGCGAGCGGGGCGGCGCTGCGCAGGTCGGTCGATGCCACCCAGAGCGTATTGCCGTCGGCATGCTGGGCCAGGAGCCCGATGTTGGACGAGAGGAGGTTCACCGCCGGGAAGCGGCCCGCATCCATATAATAGGAGGGCTTGTCTGGATTGTCCCGGTCTTTCCAGTCGTAGGTCTCCCAGTCGTAGAAGTTCTCCCACCAATAGGGGCGCTGGACGTCCCAGACCGCCTCCTCTTCCTCCGTGGGCTTTCCGTCGGTTCGGACCGGGAGCAGGCTGGGGGCCTGTTTCCCGCCGTAGAGGGAGTACTCCTGCCGGAAGGACAGCCGGATGCGGTAGATGGCGCCCGGCTCCTGCCGGAAGAGACCGGACAGGTCGATGCTGTAGTCGTTCCACCGGTGCGGGTCGCGGGCGGCGTCGCCCGTCAGGGGAATCTGGCGGCTGTACACCAGCCGGCCGGCGCGGCGGAGTTCGTTCTCGCCGTCCAGGTCGTTCTCCTGCAGGAACAGGAGGACATTGTCTTCATAGATCTTGATGATCCTCAGGTCCACCGCCGAGAGGTTCACGGCACGGAACGGGAGGACCAGGTTGCTCTCGTCCGGGAGGATGTTCCCGTTCAGGGGAATTTCCACGGCCGGGAGCGGGTCGGATGCGGGGAAGTCCGTCCGGAAATCCTCCGCCAGGGCCTGCCCGTCAGCGCTTTTGACCCCCCGGTGGACGATGAGGGTGACCTCCTTCTGGTCCGGGGCTTCGAAGTAGATCCGGGCGCAGTTGTCCTGGAGGTCCACCGTCTGCCGGACGGCGCCGGAAACCTCCAGGAGACCTTCCTGGGCGGCCGACGCATCCAGCGGTTCGCTGAACCGCACTTCCACGCAGGGATTGCCGTCCCGGACGATGCGTGCGTCGATGACCTTGAAGGACCCGCTTGCCGGAATGACGGCCTTCAGCGGCTCGATGTCATGGAATCCATTGATTCTCAGACTGATTCTGACCGGCACGTCGGCATTGGAACGCTCCAGGGCGGCCGTCTCGAACCGGTACAGGTCCCCCTCTCCGGTCACCGTCACGGGAACGGAGGGATCGACCGTCAGCTCGATGTCCTCCCGAGGCGCCGGCACGCTGAGCCGGATGGTGCCTTCCAGCCGGGCTCCGTCCTGGAGGGAGACCCCGTCCAGGGTGAGGGTGGCGGTCTTGGGAGCGGCCTGGATCCGGAACGGGAACGCCTGGCACTCTTTCTCTTTCACGTCGGTCACCTTTCCGACGAGGAACGTTCCCTCATAGACCGTCCCTTCCTTCAGGCCCTCCGGGACGAATTCCACCACGGTCGGACTCAGCCAGCGCTGGGATCCCTTGAGGGCGGGCTTGAAAGAGAAAAGTCCGTCGGCCTGCCGGTCCATCGGCACGGGATGGGCCAGTTCGATGCGGACGGCGGTCCCTTCCGGGACGACGCCTCCCGTATAAGCGGAGATGTAAGAGGCGAATGCGGTGTCAGGAGTGTCCGCATGCCGGGCCGAACAGGCGGCAAGGACCGCCAGAAGGAGGAGGATTCCCCCGATACGGGCTGCTTTCATCTTTTTGTCAATATAAATAGTTTTGCTAAATTTGCGCTGATTTGACACTGAAACTATTTACAAAAATACTAAAATTATGAAAAAATTCCTATCTGCCGCCCTGGTCCTCCTGGTCACGGGTTCCCTGCTTGGCGTTTCCGCGCAGGAGAAGGAGATGAAGACGGGCTGGAGCTTCGGCGTCCTCCCTACGGCCACCTATTCCGTGGACAATGGCTTCCAGGCCGGTGCTTTCGGTGATGTCTATTACTACGGCGATGGAGGCACTTATCCGGATCCGCTCCATAAGATCAGCTGGGAAGCGTCCTATTTCACGCATAGCCACCGCATGCGCCTGTACCTGGCGTACGACTCCAAGTATCTGGTCCCCAACATGCGGATCAATGCGTCGGTCACCTATATGAACGACCCTCTGTACAGCCTCTGGGGATTCAACGGAGGAGCTTCCCTCGCCCATCTGGACAACCCCTATACCGAGTATTGGTCCAACCAGACCACCGGCATCAACTATTTCGGCATGAGCCGCAACATGCTGCGTGTGCTGGCCAATGTCCAGGGCCGCATCGTGGACCATCTGAACTGGGCCGCCGGCGTCAACTTCTGGAACTGGAAACTGGGAGACATGAAGGACAACGGCTATAAGATGGAAGGTTCCTCGGACAAGCACTTCTATGACAAGGAGAATACGCTGTACAAGGATTATCAGAAGCTGGGCATCATCGGCGCCGACGAGGCGGCCGGCGGAAAGGCCCTGGAACTGAATGCCGGTCTCGTTTACGACACCCGCGACATGGAGGCCGCTCCGAACCGGGGCATCTGGGCGGAGGCCTACCTGAACGGCAATGTCCTGGACAAGCGTTACCTGAAGGCCTGCGTCTATTTCCGTCACTACATCGACATCCCCATCCACATCAAGGCCGGGGATCCCGTGTTCGCCTATCGCCTGGCGTGGCAGCAGACCATCGCCGGTGAGACGCCCCTGTACATGATCCAGAACAATCCGCTGCTGGTCCAGCGCAACATGATTTCCGAAGGCTTCGGCTCTTCCAACACGATCCGGGGTCTCCGCGAGAACCGCATCCTGACCGAGGGTTTTGCCTGGGCCAATACGGAACTGCGCGTCAAGCTCGTGAACTTCAAGCTTTTCAACCAGTACTTCTACATCGCCGTGAATCCGTTCTTCGATGCCGGTATCATCACGAAGCCTTACCGGGCCGAAGCTTTTGAGAAGGCGAAAACAAGCAATGCGGCCACCTATATGCCGCTGGCCAAGCTCTATGACGAGTCCATGGTCCGCGACCTCATCTACAGCGGCGGTGCCGGTCTCAAGGTCGCGATGAACCAGAACTTCATCGTCTCCGTGGAACTGGCCAAGTGCTTCTACAAGCCGCTGGATGCCGGCATGTGGCTGGGCATCGGCATCAACTACCAGTTCTAGTAGGTCTCGAAACCTTTCTTCAAGCGTCCCAGGGCTTCCGTCAAGGTGGCTCTGGGACAAGCTATGTTCAGGCGTTCGAAGCCCTCGGCATCGGCCCCGTAGATGGTGCCGGTGGAGAGGACGAGCTTCGCGTCGAACCGCAGGTGGTCTGCAAAGCGTGCGGAGAAGCCTTCGAAGGGTTCGCCCTCGTGCAGGGCGGCGCGGCAGTCCAGCCACATCAGGTAGGTGCCTTCCAGCGGAAGGGCCTTGACCTGGGGGAGTTCCTCGGCCAGGAACCGGTACACCGTCTGCGCATTCCCGTGAAGGTAGGCGCGGAGGTCGTCCAGCCACTGTTCCGATCCGTCATAGGCTGCTTCCAGGGCGGTGGCGCCGAACACGTTGACATCGCAGCACTCGTTGTCGTTGATGGCCCGGTCGATGCGCCGGACGGCGTCCGGATCGGCCGCGAAGATGTTCGCGATCTGGATGCCGGCGATGTTGAACGCCTTGGTGGGGGAGATGCAGGAGGCGGAATTCAGGACCATCTCTTCCGGCAGGGTGGCAAACGGGGTGTAGTCGTGGCCGGGATAGGTGAGTTCGCAGTGGATTTCATCGGAGATGACGAAGACCCCGTGGGCCAGGCAGATCCGGCCGATGCGTTCCAACTCCTGCCGGGTCCATACGCGGCCCGCCGGGTTGTGCGGATTGCACAGGAGCATGACCGTGGTCTTGGGATCCGCGGCTTTCCGCTCCAGGTCCTCCCAGTCGATGCTGTAGGTGGTGTCCTTGTAAACCAGGGAGTTGCAGAGCTCCCGGCAGCCATTGTTCCGGACGGCGGGGAAGAAGGCGTTGTAGCAGGGCGTCTGGACGATCACGTTGTCGCCCGGCCGGGAGAAGGCCTTGATGCAGGCCGAATAGGCCGCGATGACGCCCGTCGTGGGGATGATGTGCTCGCGGGTGATGCCCTTCCAGCCGTGCCGGCGGTCGAACCAGCGGGAGACGGCGTCAAAATAGGACTGCGGCAGCAGCTCATAGCCGAACACGCCGTGGTCCAGCCGCCGCTGCAGGGCTTCCAGGATGGCCGGGGCGGCCTTGAAATCCATGTCGGCCACCCACAGGGGCAGCGCATCGGCCTCGAACTCGTCCCATTTCACGCTCGCCGTGTTCCGGCGAGGGATGATTTCATCGAAACTGTATGCTGTCATTCTGTCTAATACTCCACGATCTGCGGTTCCTGTCCCAAGTCGGTGTCCGGGTCGGACCAGGTGCGGATCTCGCAGTCGCCCGGGGCCTTGATGTTCCCGTCCAGGATGACTTCGCCGTAGGAATCGGCGATGATGCGGCCGGAGCGGGGATTCTTCACGCTCGTGACCGGGCCGACGATGCCCGCCTGGACGTCGGAATACTCGAACGCGAGGTCCGCGTCCTCCTCGAAGGTGCAGTTCTCCAGATACAGGTTCTCGCAGTAGCAGAGGGGCTGGGTGCCGCCGATCTTGCAGTTGATGAGCCGGAGGTTCTTGGAATACCAGCCCAGGAACTCGCCGGAAATGCGGGAATCATAGACCGTTACGTTCTCGGACTCCCAAAAGGCGTCCTTGGTGTCCATCTCGGCGTTCCGGATGACGACGTCCTTCGCATACTGGAAGGAATAGTTCCCCTGGAGGCGGAATCCGTCGATCCGGATGTCGGAGGTGTGCATGAAGATGTAGTTGGCCTGGGCGGCTTCCACGTTCCTGAGTTCCACTTCGTCGCAGTCCCAGAAAGTCTCCAGGGCATTGGGCAGTTTCACGTTCTCCAGGTACACGTCCTTGATGCGGCGGAACATCTTGGGCGCCTCTACCAGGGTGTCGTACATCTTGCAGCCCTGCGTGTACCAGAGCGCCGCGCGGGCCCCTTCACGGAACACGCAGTTCCGGATGGTGAATCCCTTGCATTCCCAGAAGGGATACTTTCCGTTGAATTCGCAGTTTTCCGCCTCGATGTCGGAGCCTTCCTTGAGGGAGGACTCTCCCGGACCGATCTTCACGTTCTCGATCCGCAGTCCGTGGCGCACGTACAGGGGACGCTCGCCCTCGAAATATTGGTCTTTGATGATGTCCATGGTTACCAGTTCTTTTGAATTCACAAATATAGGAAATATTTGCGACAATACCATCTCTGCCAATTTGTCAGTCCGCGCCGGTTGGCACACGGCTTGATTGTTCTCCGGCGTCCCCGGTTGTTCCGGGGCGCATGCAGATACATACAAAACACAATAGCTATGATCCGTCCGTTAGGAACAAGAGTCGTCATCGAGCCCAAGGAGGCCGAGACGATGACCGCCGGGGGCCTCTACATCCCGGACAACGCAAAAGAGAAACCGCAGCAGGGCACCATCGTCGCCGTGGGCCCGGGCTCCAAGGACGAGCCCATGGAGGTGAAAGTGGGCGAGACCGTCCTCTACGGCAAATACGCCGGCACCGAGGTCACCGTGGACACCAGGAAGTACCTTATCGTGAAGCAGTCTGACATCCTCGCCGTTCTGTAACGACGTTGTCATTCCGAACGAAGTGAAGGAATCTAAATACCTTATGAATTATGGCAAAAGAGATTAAATTCAATACCGATGTCCGCGCCGCGATGAAGAGCGGTGCCGACGCGCTTGCGAACGCAGTGAAGGTCACCCTGGGCCCGAAAGGCCGCAACGTCGTGATCGACAAGAAATTCGGTGCTCCCCAGATCACCAAGGACGGCGTGACCGTCGCGAAGGAAGTGGAACTCGAGGACCGCTTCGAGAACATGGGCGCCCAGATGGTCAAGGAGGTCGCCTCCAAGACCAACGAGCAGGCCGGTGACGGCACCACCACCGCCACGGTCCTCGCGCAGGCCATCATCAACGTGGGCTTGAAGAACGTCACCGCCGGCGCCAATCCGATGGACCTCAAGCGCGGTATCGACAAGGCCGTCGCCGCCGTCGTGGCCGAACTCAAGGCCCACAGCCAGCCCGTCGGGGAGGATTACTCCAAGATCGAGCAGGTGGGCACTGTCTCCGCCAACAACGACGCCTACATCGGCAAGCTCATCGCCGAGGCCATGTCCAAGGTGAAGAAGGACGGGGTCATCACCGTCGAGGAAGCCAAGGGCACCGAGACCGAGGTGAAGGTTGTCGAGGGCATGCAGTTCGACCGCGGCTACATCAGCCCGTACTTCATGACCAACGGAGACAAGATGGAAGCCGTCCTGGACGATGCCTACATCCTCCTGACCGACAAGAAGATCGCCAACATGGAGGATCTGATGCCCGTTCTCGAGCCGGTGGCCCGCGAAGGCAAGAGCCTCCTGATCATCGCCGAGGACGTCGAAGGCCAGGCCCTCACCACCCTCGTGGTGAACCGTCTGCGCGGCACCCTGAAGGTCGCCGCCGTCAAGGCGCCGGGCTTCGGCGACCGCCGCAAGGAAATGCTCCAGGACATCGCCACCCTTACCGGTGCCGTCGTCATCAGCGAGGAGCGCGGCTTCACCCTTGCCAACGCCAACGTCCAGATGCTGGGCCGGGCCGAGAAGGTTACCATCACCAAGGAGAACACCGTCATCGTGGGCGGTGCCGGCGATGCGGCCGCCATCCAGGACCGTGCCGACCAGATCCGCAAGCAGATCGAGACCACCAAGTCCGACTATGACCGGGAGAAGCTCCAGGAGCGCCTCGGGAAGCTCGCCGGCGGTGTCGCCGTCATCTATGTGGGCGCCACTTCCGAGATCGAGATGAAGGAGAAGAAGGACCGCGTGGATGACGCCCTGAACGCCACCCGCGCCGCGGTGGAGGAAGGCTACCTGCCGGGCGGCGGTGTCGCCTACATCCGCGCCGCCGAGGCCCTGAAGGGACTCAAGGGCGAGAACGAGGACGAGACCACCGGTATCCACATCGTGGCCCGCGCCATCGAGGAGCCGCTCCGCCAGATCGCCGCGAACGCCGGCGTCGAGGCTTCCGTGATCATCAACAAGATCCGCGAGGGCAAGGACGACTTCGGCTACAACGCCCGTACCGACGAGTACGTGAACATGTACGAGGCCGGTGTCATCGACCCGACCAAGGTCGCCCGTGTGGCCCTGGAGAACGCCGCCTCTGTGGCCGGCATGTTCCTCACGACCGAGTGCGGCATCGTGGACATCCCCGAGCCGGCTCCGGCCGCCCCGGCCATGCCCGCCGGCGGGATGATGTAGTCCTGTGAACTGACGATTGTTGGAAAGTTGCGTGGAAAATCCGCGCAACTTTCTTATTTTTGTAGCTATGATGAAGAAACTGATCCTACTCACAGCTGCTGCGCTGTTTTCCGGGGCGGTTTTCGCCCAGACCCTTTCCCTGAAGGTCCCCGAGAACGTGCCCGAGGCGGCGCGGGAGGTCCTTGTCCAGCGGTTCACCCAGATGCTCCAGGGAGCGGGCGTCGCCGTGGGTGAGGGAGGGGAGACCCTCTTCATCGAGGCGACGGTCTCCGACCGGATGGAAACGCCGGGCTCCGCTTCGCAGACGGCCCTGTCGGTGAATGTCCGCGCCTACATCCTCCGCGACGGGGAGGTCCTCGTGGAAAACACCTGGCCGGTCAAGGGCGTAGGTTCCGGCGAGGACGATGCCTGGCTCCGGGCCGCGAAGCAGATCCTGCCCCGTTCCAAGGCGGCGCAGGCCTTCATGGAAGAAGTGAAATCCAAACTCTGATACCTATGAGAAAGACGATTGCCGCCGCCCTGGCATTGACCCTTACGGTCGCCTGCGGGCACAAAAGTACCGTGGATCCTGCGCTGTGGGCCCCGGCCGACATCCCCATCCAGACCCCTTGGGCCGCCGAGGTCTCCCCGGCGAACGCCCATCCCGAGTATCCGCGTCCGCAGATGGTGCGGGAAAAGTGGGCCTCGCTCAACGGCCTGTGGAACTACGCCGTCGTCCCTGCCGATGCGGACAAGCCCGCCGAGTGGGACGGCCAGATCCTCGTCCCGTTCTGCATCGAGTCCTCCCTGTCCGGCGTCGGGCAGCGGGTTTCCGCAGACGAGGCGCTCTGGTACTCCACCACTTTCAAGGTCCCTTCCTCCTGGAAGAAGCAGCGGGTGATGCTGCACTTCGAGGCCGTGGACTGGGCCGCCGAGGTGTATGTCAACGATCAGTTGGCCGGTCATCATACCGGCGGCTACACGGCCTTCTCCGTCGATGCCACTCCCTACCTGAAAAAACGGGGTGAACAGAAACTGGAGCTCCGGGTCGTGGACGGTACCAATAACGGCGAACAACCTTGTGGAAAGCAGGTTACGAAACCGAACGGAATCTGGTACACGCCCGTTACCGGCATCTGGCAGAGTGTCTGGATGGAACCGGTGCACAGCGCCGCGGTCACTTCCTACCTCGCCGTCCCGGATGTGGACGCCGGGGCCGTGGACGTGACGGTCCATGCCGACGGCGCCGCTGAGAGCGACCAGGTGGAGATCTGGCTCCGGGAAGGCGGCGTGGGCTATTCCCCCGAGAAGCCGGAAGGGACTGCTACCGTGGCCTTTGCCTCCGTCGCGCCCGGCAAGACGGTCCGCCTGACAGTGGCCGACCCCAAGCTCTGGTCGCCCGAATCCCCGTTCCTGTATGAGTTGGAAATCCGTCTCAAGCAGGGGAAGAAGGTCGTGGACGAGGTCCGCGGTTATACGGCCCTCCGGAAAACTTCCGAGGTCGTGGACAGTGAGGGATACAAGCGCCTGGGCCTGAACAACGAGCCGTATTTCCAGTATGGCCCGCTGGACCAGGGATGGTGGCCGGACGGACTGTACACCGCCCCGACCGACGAGGCCCTCAAGTTCGACCTCGAGAAGACGAAGGAGTTCGGATTCAACATGATCCGCAAGCATATCAAGATAGAGCCGGCCCGGTGGTACTACTGGTGCGACGCGCTGGGCATCGTCGTCTGGCAGGACATGCCTTCCATCGGCGGCACCCGCGGCGGCCGGTGGGAAATGTGGAAATGGGCCTCGCCCGAGGACGACCGGCAGCTCACCGAGACGGCCCAGGGTACCTATTATAAGGAGTGGGGTGAAATCATCGCCCAGCTGAGGAACCATCCCTGCATCGTGGCCTGGGTCCCCTTTAATGAAGCCTGGTCGCAGTTCGATACGGAGAAGGTGGTCGAGTTCACCCGTTCCTGCGATCCCACGCGCCTCATCAATTCCGCTTCCGGCGGCAATTCCTATCCGGTGGGCGACATCTTCGACAGCCATAACTATCCCAACCCGGAGATGAAGTTCACTTCCGGCGGTCTCCAGATCGACGTGCTCGGCGAGTACGGCGGCATCGGCTGGCCGGTGGAGGGCCATCTCTGGCAGACTGACAAGAACTGGGGCTATATCGAGTACCAGAGCGGGGAGGACGTCCTGAAGCAGTATACGGTCTATGCCGGTCAGTTGAAGGACATCATCGGCAAGGGCGTCTCCGCTGCCGTCTATACCCAGACGACCGATGTGGAAGGGGAAGTGAACGGACTGATGACCTATGACCGGAAAATTGTCAAAATGGACGCTGAAAGGCTTCGTGCTGTCAATCAGGATGTTATCGCTTCAATGAAAAAATAGCTGCAAATTTTTCGAGAATTTTCCTCGAAAAAATTTGTCAGTTCAGAAAAAAGGTGTACCTTTGCAATCCCGTTCGGAACACGAGCGGGTTTTTAAACGCCCGGCGGCGAGTCGGGGGATGAAAAAAGCTCATTGAAAAGACTGAAAGGAAAGTACAAGCAAGTAC
>JAFUDV010000062.1 GCA_017464245.1 Bacteroidales bacterium
TTGAACACAACCGCATTGCAGACGTCAAGGCCTGGGAACGCAAAACGCTCCCGGAGAACCTTGCCGCCAAACGAGTGCGGATATTGAGCCAAGCTAGCTGACATCATACAATCAAAAATGAATCACAACTTAACACCCTATTATTTTTGATTTCGTTACGAAAGTCAATCATAATCACATCTGCCATTATGGAAAGTAGAAAGAATTATCTGCAGCCGTTGGTCGTACGTTTGCTGCCTCTGCCATTCTCGCCGGTTTGCACGGCATCGTATGTCTTCGAGGGAGATACCGGCACGGAAGATGTCGATATATATGGTCCTGAACTGTAAAGAGCTTGACTTATGAAGAGAATTCTATCCTTTTGCTTTCTGGTTGTTTGCCTGACGAATTGTAAAGATGCTTTTGTCGATCAGAGTGATACGGCAACACCCAGGTTCTCCGGCGGCGAACTGACCTCCTTGACAGCGAAGATTGGGGACCGTTCCGGGACCCGCACCGACTTGCGCGAAACCGACGGCAAGATTCTTTGGGGTGAATATGACCGGATTTCCGTTTATGCGGGAAGCTCGGAGAGGGCTGTATTCCGGGCAGAAGTCAATACGGAAGCGACGTCGGCTACATTTACCGGGAAACTGGATCTCTCCGGGATGGAGGAGGGGGACTGGATTTATGCGATATATCCATCCTCTTATGAGGATTCCTGCGGGAACGGCGTGCTTTCCGTTCCAGTCGGCGGAGAAATTGATTTTTATAGCGATATCCAGAAAACCCTGGCCGCCCAGTATGTTATCCCGCACAACCTGTATGAGTTCCCCATGGTGGCGCGCTCCCAGGACAATGAGCTGTCTTTCTTTAACGTTTGTGGAGGAATCCGGTTCACCGTGGCCAACGAGCAGATCCTCTCGGTGATTTTCAAGAATCTGGACGGGACCCCTATTGCCGGCGATGCACAGGTTACATTCGACATGGAAGGCCATCCGGTCATCGGCAGCATTGAGAACGGTCACGATGAGATCTGGACGAGGCCGGGCTACTACGATGACGACTATCCTTTCTTTGTTCCCGGGGAGCCCTTTTATGTCGCTCTTCCTCCGAAAACCTACTCCGAGGGTATGACTGTAACTTACCGCACACCGAGCCGGGAGGCCACGTACACGATTTCCGGAAGTTTCGATATCACCCGGTCGGTTTTCAGTCAGCTACTCAACCGGGACGAAGGGCTTGAATTCAAGCCGGTTGAGGGAAATATCCCCTTTGAAGACGAAACATTCAAAAGCTATTGTGTCGGAAACTTCGACACGGACGGTGACGGCGAAATCAGCTATGCCGAGGCACTCGCGGTTACCAGCATCAAGTTCTATGAGACGGACCATCTTCGGTTCAGTTTCGGAGACCTGTCAGAACTGATGTATTTTGAAAACTTGACCAGACTGACGGTGGTCCCTTCAGTGGATCAACGCGGGGCAGGCGGCCTCGGCTATCTTGACCTCGTCTATTTCCCGAAACTGCAGGCTCTTCAGTGCTATAGCAACCAGATTTCAAAGTTGGATTTCTCCCATACGCCCGATTTGTATTATTTGGATATCGGAGGAAACGACCTGAGCACGCTGGATGTTTCTTGCCTTGGGAAACTCCGCGTCCTGTATTGCCGCAATGCCGGTCTCCGCTCGCTGGCTCTGCCAGAAGAATCCATCCTCGAAGATCTTTGGGTGGACAGGAATTCCTTAGGGGAACTCAACCTCGCGGGACAGCTAAAACTCAACAGACTGCTTTGTGATGACAATGGCGAGCTTGTGGAACTGGATCTGAGCGGACTGAATAACCTGAAAAGGGCGTATTGCAACAGATGTAATTTGGAGAAGGTGTACGTCTCCGACTGCTCCTCCCTGGAACTGCTTGGATTGGACAATAACAGGATCGAATCCCTGGATGTCAGGACTATTCCTCAGTTGAAATATCTTTATTATTCATGGAATAACCATCTTGATCCGGACCTGAGCCTTCTTCCCGGGTTGGAAGAGCTTTACTGCGAAGGAAATAATCTGCCAGCCCTGGATGTATCCCGAAACACGGCGCTGAAGGAGCTCTCCTGTAGTGCCAATTTCCTGACTGAGCTGAACCTCTCCGGCCTGGAAAATCTCCTTTTGCTGGAATGCCACACCAATGATCTGACAGCCTTGGATGTGAGTGGGATTCCTCTACTCGAGAAACTTAGTTGTGGCGGTAATTATTTCACCACCCTCGATGTAAGCCATAATCCCTCGCTGATCCTTCTGGACTGTGTTACCTCTTACAGAGCGGAGGGTTATGTTTCCCCCCTTGAAACGGTCTACATTGCCAACGGACAGAATATCCCCGATTTGATGGTGCCCGGCACAACGACGGTTTCAGTGGTGGATGGTGCAGCTGGTTCGCAGGCTTTGACCCCGTCCTCACAGCGGCTATCCGGCGCCCGGAATCATCTGAAGCTTGAAAAGGTCGCCGTAGAATAATCCAAGAGCAGCGTACTTTTTCAATAAGTCTTCCTAAGCCAGTAGTCCAGATATTTGTCCGCGACGAAATACTCCTTCTCATCTTCCTCCACCCGGAAGGTGATGAGCTGCTGGTCCAGCAGGGCTGCCATCGCTTTCTGGACCGAGCTGGGTGATCCGAGCGCATGTTTTTTGACAAAGGCGCCCGACGTGGGATGACAGACCTTCCTGTCCCTTGCAATCGCGGCCAGCGTCTGTTTTTGCGGCAGCGTCAGTTTCCCATCACGTCTTTGTAAGTATGGCTGTTTTCCTCGATGATTACGTCGATGGCCTCCTGAATGGTGTTTCCGTCTATCCGTTGATTCTTGTCAAAGGCGAAGATCTCATGGAAAACATTGTGCATAGCACTTGTTTCTTGATTATCCAAATTGGATTATCTGATTTGGATAATCTAAGACGGATCATTAAAACGGGCGGCCCGGAAAGGGTCGCCCGAATGCGTTTTTGCGGGAAAGCCGCGATTACCAAAGTCCCTGCTCGGAGAGCCAGGTCTCATATTCATCGGCGTCCTCGGCCCATCCGGTCTTCTTCTGCCCCTTCACGGTGTAGGTTTCCGAAGAACCGTCCTTATAGGTAAGGGTATAGTTGAATTCGATGGAATCGGCCTTGTAGCCGGAGGGAGTGGTGACTCCGTCGGTGACCACCTTTCCGCCGGTGATGGTGGCCGTGCTGGTGCCGAAACTGCCCCACTGGTAAGAAGCGGTGTAATAGGATCCGTAACTGCCGTAGGCCCCCTCGACGTAGGGATTCCAGGCGGTCCGGGGTTCGGTGACGGCCGATTCGGAGACCTGGAAGGTCTGCGCCTTCGCATCCACGCTCACCTTGAAACGGACGGCGAAAAGTCGCTGCCAGTGCGTGGTGGAATAATCCATGTCGGAGATGGTGATCCAAGCGGCATCGGAAGCGTTGTCCGTCGTGTTGGTGATGACGATGCCGAACATCGTCGTGGGATCCGTGGAACCGTTTTCATAGGCGAAAGCCATATACTTCCCATCCACTCCGCTGATGGCTGTCATGTCCGGCTCGTCCACTTTGTAGGTTTCGCAGGAGAACAGGCAGGCGAGCGCAGCGGCAAACGCTGAAAGTTTGATTATTTTTTTCATGCTCTTTGGGTTTTATTTCTGCCACCACATCTTCACATTCAGGGCGACGGGCGTCGGGGAATTCGGATTATAGTCGGCAGAGGTCTTGGAATAGATGAAACGCTGCGGATAGCCGCTGTCCAGTACACCGTGGTTGTCCGTGATGGTTGTTCCGCGGACTGGGTAGCCTGTCCGGTTCAGGTCAAACCAGCCTTCCCAGGGAAGTCCGTGGACCTGGGAAGCCCACTTCTGGTTGATAATCTGCTCCACCATCTGTTCGGTGGTGCCGGGATCGAAGGCATAGGCACCGGCGATGAAATCCGCGGCGCCCTTGGCTCCGACGCGGTCGAAAGCGGCGGCGATGGCGGCCTCGTAGGCGGCCTGGGCCTGGGCTGCGTTGCCGAGACGGGCATAGGCCTCGGCCTTCAGGAATTCAGCCTCGTCCACCGTGGCGAAGTAAACGGGTTCCGTGGCATACAGCGCGAGCCGACTCGTCTCGGTCGGATCGGCGGCCGTGCCGTACGCACCGCCAGTGACCACGCCGCCCGGGTTGTTGTCGTAGAAATAGGTAAGGCGCGGGTCGGAGGCGTCCAGCACGCCGAAGATGTCGCTGCAGCAGCGGATGTTGTTCGTGGTGTTCAGTTGGCGGCGGTCGCTCTCATAGAAGGGATTGGACTTGTCGGCCTGGTCCTGGAAGTTGTCGAAGGAAGCGTCTTCGGCGAGGAAGTTGTCTTCGGCGAGCAGGGCGCTGATCTTGGAGGAATTGGCGCTGAAATCCCGCAGGAGCACCTTCAGGTACAGCGTGTTCACGAACTGGAACCAGGCGTCGGTATCCCCACCGAACACCATGTCGGCGGAAGCCGTCACATTCATGATTTCGTCCTGGGCGGCCTTCTGGGCGTCCATCGCGCGGATTTCCTCGCAAAGGGCGATGATGATGGCCTGCATGTCCTTTCCGGAGTCGAAGTGCGGCGTCTGGGATTCAGTCACGTAGCCTTCCGTATACGCCACTTCATCGTACAGGGATGTCAGCAGGTACAGCGTGTACACGAGCATGGACTTGGCTTCCAGGATGTAGTTGGAGGCGTCGCCGGCCTGTTCGGCCTTCTCGATGATTTCCTTGATGCGCGGAAGGATGGAGGCATAGAAGTAGGACCAAGGGCCGGTGAACGTGGAATTGGTCACGTCGTAGGTCATCACGGTATAGTACTGGTTCGTCGTGCTGCACTGGACGACATACTGGGCCCAGAAGGAACCGTACAGGGAAAGTTCATACCCCACCTTGTCGGCGGTCATGAGTTGGACCGTCGGCAGGAGCATGGACATGTCCGCCTCGGCGATATAGTTGGGATTTGTGTTGATATCCAACCATTTGTTGCAGCTTGTGGACACGAGGGCCGCGGCAAGGGCAATAAAAGCAAAGAATTTTTTCATACTGTTTTCCCCTTTCTTGTTAGAAGACAATCTTGAGGTTGCAACCGATGTTGCGCGTGGAGGGAGCGGAATAGTATTCGCCGTAGAGGGATTCAATGTCATTTCCGTAATTGGTCATGTCCGGATCGATGAGACCCTGCTTGGGCGTCCACATGAGGAGGTTGCGGCCGAAGACACCGAACTCGATGGTGGACAGCCAGCTGACTGAGTCGAACCACTTGGTGGGGAACCGGTAGGAAGCGGTGATTTCACGGAGCTTCAGGTAGGTCTTGTCCAGCAATTCGTCGCGGTAGCGGATATAGTTGTAGTTCGGATACCAGGCGCCGTTGATGTTGTAGTAAGAATTCACCGGGAGGTCGTTCTCCACGTAGGTGTCCCCGCTCTTGTACACGGCATGCTGCCACACCCACGGGTCGCGGAGGTTGTACATGGTCTCCTCAGCGTTTCCGTCAAACAGGGCGATTCCCTTGGTGGCGGAATACATCAGGCCGCCCTTGCGGTAATCCAGGCTGGCGCCGAAGGAGAAGTTCTTCCACCGCAGGTTGGTGTTGAAGCCCATGGTATAGTCCTCATCGGCCTTGCCCAGGGTCTCGTATTTCGTGTTGTCATAGGTCGGGAGACCGGTGGTGGCGTTGACGATGGTGTAGCCGTAGTAGGGGCTGCTCACGTCCTCGACCGTGCTGATCTTGTAGTCCACCCAGGTACCGACGGACTCACCCACGATAGCCTTCAGCTGCGGGCCGGAGGAAAGGCCGTAGATGGAATACTCGGTCACATCGTCCCAGAGTTCCTCCACCTTGTTGTCGTTCTTTGAGAAGGTGTAGCCGATGCTCCATTCGAAGTCTTTCGTACGGATGGGCACGACACCCACGGACAGTTCGATACCCTTGTTGCGGATCTTACCCACGTTGCGGACGGCGGAAGTGTAACCGGACTCCGGAGCGAGTGTAGCGGAAACAATCTGGTTTTCAGTAAGTTTGTTATACCAGGCAAAGTCGAAGTTCAGCCGGTTCTTGAACAGGCGGACGTCCAGTCCGAACTCGGCTTCCGTGGAAATCTCCGGTTTCAGGTCGGAGGAAGGAATCCGGGAGCTCTTATTCAGTCCCACGAAGCTGTTCAGCGGGAAGGTCAGCGAACCGAAGGCGGCCGAAGCCGAAGCCAGGTAATAGTAACTGGAAGTGTAATAGGCCGGCGCGTCGTTACCGGTCTGGCCGTAGCCGCCCCTCACCTTGAGGAAGCTCAGCACGTCGCTCTTGATGTCGAACAGGTCGGTCAGGATGACGGATGCGTTGGCGCCCCAGTAGAAGTAGGAGTTGTTCGCGAGGGGAAGGGTCGAGGACCAGTCGTTACGGGCGGAGAGCGTGAGATATACCGCATCCTTCCAGCCGAAGTCGGCCTGGCCGTACAAGCCCATGAGGCGGCGCTTGGACGTGGAGGAAGAGGCGGTCGGAGTCGCACCGCTGGTGTTGGAGAAACTGGACCATCCGGAAACGGCGATTCCGTCGATGTTTCCGGAAATGGCCGAAGCGGAGCGCTGGTTGACGTTCAGGCCGGCCACCCCGTGGATGGAGAAGTCCTTTCCGATGCGGTAGTCGGCATTGAGGAGGAAGTTGGCGTCCAGCTGGGCGCTGCGCTGGGAAACCTCATAGTAGTTACCGTTCTCCACGGAAGCACCTTCGTTCGCGGCGTAGGAACCGGGGTTGAAGGTCCAGATGTTGTTGAAGTCCTTGCGGATGAAATTGGTCACGTCCGCACCGCCGCGGGCGATGAACTGCAGGCCATTCAGGAGCTGGAGACCGAATTCGGCGCTGCCATACACGCGGTCGTCCTGGTAGGTGGAGTAGTTGTTGTCCAGGGTCCACCAGGGGTTCTGCGCATACGGGGTGTAGAAGTTGTCGGCATTGTTCAGGATGCTGGTCCAGTCCTTGAGGTCGGCATAATCGACATTGACCGGATACTGGAGGATGTCCTGGTAGATGGTGGAACCGCTGCCGCCCTGGCCGGTCATGGCATTGCGGACATCCTTGCGGACATAGTTGATGCTGTAGTTGAGCCAGGCGAGACCGTCCTTGATCTTGGTGTTGCCGCGGAAGGAGAAGTTGTTACGCTTGTAGTAGTCGTTGCTTCCGGGGAGGATGCCGTCGGAGTAGATGTTGCCGTAGGAGGCCACGAAACCGGTGCTCTTGCTGCCGCCCTGGACGGTGATGTTGTTGTTCGTCTCGAAGCCGGTCGTGTAAAAGTTCTTCAGGGAGTTCTCCTTATAGGAGTAGCTGGTATGGTATTCGGGATTGTCGAACACATCGGCGTAATTCCCGGGGTTGTAGCCCGCATTCGCGGCACCCGGACGCCAGATCACATCGCGGCCGTCCAGGAGATTGCCCCAGGAACCATTCTCGGTCGGGGAATAGTTGTCGAACACGTAGCCGTCGTAGGAATAGAACCATCCCTGGCCGAACTTGTTCTGGATGTTCGGGATGCGGAGGACGCTGCTCGCCTGGAAGGAACCGTCATAGGTCACCTTCACGGCTTCGTTCTGTTCGCCGCGCTTGGTGGTGATGATGACGGCGCCATTGCCGGCGCGGGAACCGTAGAGGGCCGTGGCGGAAGCGCCCTTGAGGATGGTGATGGACTCAATGTCCTCGGGGTTGATGTCGGCGGCCTGGTTACCAAAGTCAATGGAATTGTTCAGGCCCTGGTAGCCCATGGTGCTGTTGGACATCGGAACTCCGTCCACCACATAGAGCGGGGAGTTGCTCGAGAAGGAGGAATAACCGCGGACAATGACCTTCTGGGAAGTTCCGGTGCCGCCGGCGGAGGAAATCTGCACGCCCGCCACCTTGCCGGAAAGGCCGGACATGGCGTCGGCAGCGTGTCCTTTGAGGATTTCCTCGGAACGGACCGTGGTGGACGCATAACCGAGGGTCTTTTCCTGGCGGGTCATGCCGGTCGCGGTGATGACCACTTCGTCCAGGCCGATGGTGTCTTCTTCCATCTGGACGTCGATCCGGGTCCGGTTACCTACGGGCTCGGTGACGTCACGCATTCCGAAGAAGGAAAACTTGATGGTGTTTCCTCCCCGGATGTTCAGGGAATAGGCTCCCTTCGCATCCGTCACTGTGCCTACATTGGTGCCTTCCACGAAGACAGAGACGCCCGGCATCGGATCACCGCTCGTGTCCGTGACAATGCCGGTTACTGTCCTGTTCTGCGCGTAAAGTGCAGTCGTGACGACAGCAAGAAGGCACGCCATGAACAGTTTTACTTTTTTCATAAGCATGAAAAGTTTAGTTAAACATAAATATTTTGATACAAATCACTTTCTTTGTATCGGATACACTACTATACGGTCGTTTTTATGTGGTGGCCGTGAAACGACTTGAACAAAAAAAATGAAAGTGTGTCATGATTTACGCATACATCCGCGTGAGCACGGAACTGCAGTCCTATGAAGGGCAACGGTTCGAAGTGGAAAAATGGTGTGAAAGGAATCAGCTTTCCATCGATATATGGGTCCTGGAAAAAGTGTCCGGGACCATAGACCTCGAGAAGAGGACGCTGGGGAAGACCCTCAAGAAAATGCGCAAGGGAGACTTTCTGATCTGTACGGAACTCTCCCGGCTGGGGAGGAACATGATGATGGTCATGTCCATTCTGAATATCTGCTCGGAAAAGGGAATCCAAGTCCGGTCCATCAAGGATGGTTTCGAACTGTCAGATTCCATTCAGTCGAAGATCCTGGCTTTCGCTTTTTCCCTGGCGGCTGAAATCGAACGGACCCTCATTTCCCAGCGGACCCGGGAAGCCCTTGCCGCCAAGAAGGCAGCCGGAATCCAGCTCGGAAGGCCGGTAGGGACGTCCGACAAACGGAAGCGGTTCGACGCCTTGCTGCCGAAAGTGAATAAAATGCGGGAAGAAGGGGTGTCTTTCAAATTGATAGCCAAATTCGTGGGTGTTCACGAAAATACGCTGTACAGGTATCTGAGAGGGGAATCCTGCCTAAAAAAGAAATAAACTCCAAATTTGTTTAAAAATTTTATTATTATAATTTATCGGGTATTTGATATTTTTATTAATAATTTTTTACTATATTTCGGCAAAACAAAATAAAACTATATTCATAAACGCCCTAAAGACTTTACTATTCGTAAATTGTCAGCCTCGTGCCGGATTTGCAAATTTGAATTTTGTTTTCAAACTTTGCACCCGATGTCGTTTCGCAATTAACGACCGTATAGTAGTGTATAAGATACAAAAGAAAAAACTTGTATCATAATATTTATGTTTAACTAATCTTAACATGCTTATGAAAAAAATCCTTGTTTTTTTCTCGGCAATGGTATGGATGCTCGTCGCTTCCGTCGCCTGGGCGCAGAACGTTCCTGTCGCCGGTACCGTGTCGGACGGAAATGGTGACCCGATCGTGGGAGCCAGCGTGGTTCTCAAGTCGAACACCAGTGTCTATGCCTTGACAGACATCGAAGGACGCTTCCGGCTGAATGCCCCTTCCAACGGTGTCCTCGTTGTCAGCTGCCTCGGCTATGTGGGCCAGGAAGTCGGCATCAATGGACAGAATGTGCTGAACATCAGCCTCGAGCAGGATGCGCAGCTTCTGGACGAAACCATCGTTGTCGCCTTCGGTACGACCACCAAGGAAGCCTTTACCGGTTCCGCCTCCGTCATGAAGTCCGAGGACCTGCAGAAGCGCCAGACCACCAACGTCGCGAACGCCCTCGTCGGTAACGTGGCCGGCCTCCAGATGAGAGGTGCCTCCGGCGCTCCGGGTGCCGGCGCGGGTTCCATGAACATCCGCGGTATCGCCTCCATGTATGCGGGAACCGATCCGCTCATCATCGTGGACGGCGCCCCTTACACGGCCAGCCTCTCCAACATCCCGCAGAGTGATATCGAGAGCATCACCGTCCTGAAGGATGCGGCCTCCGCCGCCCTGTACGGCGCCCGTGGTGCGGCCGGTGTCATCCTCGTGACCACCAAGCGTACGAACACCGGGAACGCTATCGTGAACTTCGATGCCAAGTGGGGCGTCAATACCCGCAGTATCCAGGATTACGAGACCATTTCCGATCCGGGCGAATACTACGAGGCCGCCTATGCCATGCTCTTCAACCGCAACTATTATGAGAACGGCCTGGCTACCGAGGCCGCCAACCTCAAGGCGAACGAAGACATGATCAAATACCTGGGTTATCAGGTATTTACGGTTCCGACCGGCGAGCAGCTCATCGGTCTTGACGGTAAGCTCAATCCCAAGGCCACCCTGGGATACGCGATTCCCGTGAAGGACGAGGCCGGCAAAGTACTCGAGACCTACTGGCTCCAGCCCGACAACTGGAAGGACCAGACCTACAAGAAGGCCCTCCGTCAGGAATACACGATGAGCGTGAACGGCGGAACCAACCGTTCCTCCTTCTACGCCAGCCTCGGTTACCTCAACGAGGATGGTGTCATCCACTATTCCGGTTATCAGCGCATCACGGCCCGCCTCAAGGCCGACTATAAGATCAAGAAGTGGCTGAAGCTGGCCGGCAACGTGGGTTACGTCCACTCCGACACCAAGTCCAACCCGAACATGGACACCAGCCTGGGTTCCACCAACCTGATGTACTATGCCACCGCCATCGCCCCGATCTATCCGGCTTTCGTGCGGGTCCTGGACGCCAGCGGCAACCCCGTCATCCGTACCGATGCCAACGGAAACCAGCAGTACGACTACGGTGTGGCCGGTGCGGACTATCCGGTGAACCGCGCCTTCCTGCAGACCGGTAACCCGCTGGGCAGCAACCGCTACAACACCCACTACACCATCGGCAACCAGTTCAACGGAACCTTTACCGCCGATGCCGACATCACCCCCTGGCTCAAGTTCAACGTGTCCTCGAACATCAACTGGGGCAACACCATGTACCACCATTACGACAATGCCCTGTACGGTCCCAAGGTGAGCATCAACGGTGAACTGGTCAAGTACCAGAGCAACAGCTTCCGGACGAACAACATCCAGACTCTCACCTTCTACAAGACCTTCGGCGAGCACAGCGTGAATGTCCTGGCGGGTCATGAGTACTACAATTCCAAGACCTATTATCTCAGCGCCACCGCGCAGGGTCTCTTCTCCCCGGACATCCAGGAAATCAACGCGTCCGCCAAGAAGGCCGATTCCTCCGGCTACTCCTCCGAGTACAACGTGGAAGGTTACTTCGCCAGCGCCCAGTACAACCTGATGGAGAAATACTACCTGTCCGCCTCCTTCCGCCGGGACGCCACGTCCTACTTCGCCAAGGATCACCGCTGGGGTAACTTCTGGTCCGTGGGCGGCGCCTGGATCCTGTCCAAGGAGAACTTCATGAGCAACGTGGACTTCATCGACCTCCTCAAACTCAAGGCTTCCATCGGCCAGCAGGGTAACGACAGCATCGGCAGCTACCGCTATACCGACCTGTACACCCTCGTGACCTCCGGTACCTACACGATGTCTCCTTCGTTCTCCGCCCTGGGTAACGTCAAGATCACCTGGGAAACCACGACCAACATGAACGTCGGTGCCGAATTCAGCATGTTCAGAGGCCGTCTCTCCGGTAACGTGGACCTGTACAACAAGCTCACGACCGACCAGCTGTTCTGGCTCTCCGTTCCTGAAAGCGCCGGTGCCCGCGGTTACTACGGCAACATGGGCGATATCCGGAACCTCGGTTGGGAACTCTCGCTGAAGGGTCAGCCCGTCCACACGAGACTGATCGACTGGGACATCAACTTCAACATCTCCCACAACAGCACGAAGATCATCTCCCTGCCTGAGGCGAAGATGGTGGATCCCGAGAACGGCGTGTACGGTTTCACCGAGAGCAGCCGCTGGCTCAAGGTCGGAGGTCCCCTCTACAACTCCTTCTATCACAAATATGCCGGCGTGAACGACAAGGGTGAAGCCCTGTACTATATCGATACCGACCTGAAGGGCAAGACCGACCGTCCCGGTACCAAGACCGACGACACCACCACCAACCCGAACGTGGCTACCTACTATGAGACCGGCTCCATGCTTCCGAAGTTCTTCGGCGGCTTCGGCACCGGCATCCGGATCGGCGGCTTCGACGCTTCCGTCACCTTCGACTACCAGATCGGCGGCAAAGTGTACGACTCCCGCTACCAGAACTTCATGGGTGCCTGGGCCGACAGCGGCGACGCCGGTTCCACCTTCCATAAGGATTGGGTGAAGTCCTGGTCCGTGAACAATACCTCCAGCGACATTCCCCGCTGGTACTACAGCGACCAGTACACCGCCGCATCCAGCGACCGCTGGCTCACCGACGCCTCGTACCTGAACTTCCAGTCCTTCTCCCTGGGCTACACGTTCAACAAGGTCATCAAGGGCATCTCCCGGATCCGCATCTATGCCGCCGGCGAAAACCTCTATTTCTGGTCCGCCCGTACCGGTCTCGACCCGCGTTACTCCTACTCCGGCAACACCTACGTTGCTGTTTACTCCCCCGTCCGTACCATCTCCGGCGGTGTTCAAGTCACTTTCTAAAATAAGGAGGATAAACATATGAAAAAATCATTGATCATAGCCGTTATCGCCCTTGCCGCCTCTTTCTTCACCACCGGTTGCATCAAGGAAACCAATCCGATGACCAGCACGGTGACCGTCGCCCAGGCCGCGGCCGCCCCCGGTGCGTACCAGAATTTCGTGGATGCCATCACCAGCTCGCTCTGCGGACAGTTCACCTATGGCGGCTCCAACAACTATCCCTGGGACTTCGGTTATCCGTCTTTCTTCCTGATGAGAGACGTGATGGGCAACGATATCGTCTGCGAAACTTCGGGTTCCGAGTGGTACTCCACCTGGTATGCCTGCGGTACCGGTCTGGGACCGGACTATGCCGTGTGCCAGCTTCCCTGGACCTACTACTACAAGTGGATCAAGAACTGCAACGTCGTGCTTTCCATGTACAAGGCCGATCCGACCGAGGACAAGGAAGCCGGAGCCGGTATCGCCTATGCGATGCGCGCCATGTTCTACATGGATATGGCCCGGATGTTCTGCCCGACCACCTATGGTGCCGACAAGGAAGCCATCACCGTTCCGCTCGTGCTGGATGACACCGAGTCTTCCGCGCTCATGAGCAATCCCCGCGCGACCAACGAGGTCATGTGGAACCAGATCATCGCCGACCTGGACGAGGCCGAAAAGCTGATCGCCGGTTACAGCCGTCCCGACAAGTACACCCCGGACCTCTCCGTCGTGTACGGCCTCAAGGCCCGCGCCTACCTGACCATGGAGAACTGGAGCGAGGCCAGGAACTACGCCAAGAAGGCCCAGTCCGGCTACACGCTCATGACGAGCGCCCAGTATCACGACCAGAAGACCGGTTTCAACACGCCCAACGATTCCTGGATGTTCGCCCTTACCTTCAAGGCGGATGACCCCAATATCCTCAATAACGACGCCGACTCCTGCTGGGGTTCCCAGATGATTATCGAGGTGTCCGAGTCCGGTTGCGGCTATTCCGCCAACTATGTGGGTCCCAAGCGCATCGACTACCATCTGTTCCAGACCATTCCGGATACGGACTGGCGCAAGACCTGCTGGGTGGACTTCGATATCGACGACCTGGGCAGCAAAGCCGCCATTGTCGAGGCGCTCTCCGCCTATTCCGATTCTCCGGAAGGCCTGTATGCGACGGGTTACACCCACTCCACGACCAAGTCTTACGTAGGCGGCATGCCTGTCAAGTTCCGTCCCAAGGACGGTGAGCACGCCGACCAGTACAAGGCTTTCACCGTGGCCGTTCCCCTGATGCGCGTGGAAGAGATGTACCTGATCGAGGCCGAGGCCGCCGGTATGATGAACGAGGGCGAGGGCAAGGCCCTCCTCGAGGCCTTCGCCAAGACCCGCGACGCTTCCTACAAGTACGGTGACCACACGGACACCTATTACAACTCCAAGACCCCGATGTTCCAGAACGAAGTCTGGTGGCAGCGCCGCGTCGAGCTCTGGGGTGAAGGTTTCGCCACCTTCGACATCAAGCGTCTCCAGAAGGGTATCATCCGCAGCTATCCGGATTCCAACCACCCCGAGGACAACCGCTGGAATTCCGAAACCACCCCGCAGTGGATGACGCTCTGCATCGTCCGTACCGAGACTAATTACAACAAGGCCTGCGAGCAGAATCCTACGCCGATCAAGCCCACGCAGGATTCCGATGAATATACTTGGTAATTTTAAAGAGCAGATTCTATGAAAAAGTATATCTATATCATTCTCGCTGCTACAGCCGCTTTATCCCTGTCTTCCTGCCAGAAGGAAGTGGGAACCCTGGCCGGAAACGATACGGCTCCGCATGCGGTGCTCACGACCTTCGCCCCGGGCGACGAATATGATTCCGACTGCGACGTAGCCGTGCGCTTCACGGCGAACGATGTCACCACCGACCTGTACTACCTGGCTGAAAAGACGGCGGACAAGAATGCCCGCAACATGTCGGACGAACAGTATGCGGATTACGTCGTAAGCAATGGAACGAAGGTAACGACTTCGGTGAACCAGATCGACGGTTCCCAGTCCGCGGACGTGGTCCTGCAGTCGCTCTTCGGTGACAACACCATTTCCGTCGTCGCCAGCAACGGCAGCGCCAAGCATCTGGCTTCCACCACGTTCTCCGGTTTGCAGTGGGTTACGCTTGCCACGGGTACCTTCGAGTCCAAGAAGATGTCCGCCCTGGGCATACCGGCTATGAAGACTTCGCTGCAGAAGTGTGAACAGCTGGAAGGAACCTACCGTTTCAAGGACCTGTACAAGAAGGGTTATCACTATGTGTTCAAGACGCAGGGTAAAGCCCAGACGGATGCCGACGGGGACACGTTCTACTATGTCACGGTGGCCGGTCAGGAAATCGGTCTCACCTATGGCTCCTATGGCAACATCTCCGTCAGAGACGTCGCCACTTGGCAGGGCAATGACGCTTATCTCCAGTACAATACTTTCTACCCGGATTACAACTATGTGATCATCTGGGCCCAGTACTATGTGAGTGCGGGCAACCTCGGATACGATGACGATATCTTCACGGCGGACGAGTAGCCTGACCTTCCCTACAAACAGAAAGTTCCCCGGATGTTTCGATCCGGGGAACCTTTTTTTATCTGACAGGAGAATTTACTCGCTGAAGCGGGCAGCGAGATACTCGCGGTTCAGGCGGGCGATGTGGTCGATGGTGACATGCTTCGGGCACTCCATCTCGCAGGCGCGGGTGTTCGTGCAGTTGCCGAAGCCCAGTTCGTCCATCTTGGCGACCATCGCGCGGGCGCGGCGGGCGGCTTCCGGCTTACCCTGCGGCAGCAGGGCGAGGGAACTCACACGGGCGGCCACGAACAGCATCGCAGAGCCGTTCTTGCAGGTGGCGACGCAGGCGCCGCAACCGACGCAGGCGGCGGCATCCATGGACAGTTCCGCATCATCGTGCGGGATGAGGATGGTGTTGGCATCCTGCGCGGCACCGGTGCGGACGGAAACGAAACCACCGGCCTGGAGGATCTTGTCGAAGGCCTGACGGTCCACGACGAGGTCCTTGATCACCGGGAAGGCGGCGGAGCGCCAAGGTTCCACGGTGATGGTGGCACCCGGCTTGAAATGACGCATAAAGAGCTGGCAGGTAGTCACCTGGTCGTCCGGACCATGGGCACGGCCGTCCACATACAGGGAGCAGGCGCCGCAGATACCCTCACGGCAGTCGTGGTCGAAGGCGATGGGCTCCACACCCTGGCGGATGAGCTGGTCATTGAGGATGTCCAGCATCTCGAGGAAGGAGGCATCCTCCTCCACATCGGTGACATGATAGGTCTCGAAGTGACCCTTTGCCTTGGCGTTCTTCTGACGCCACACTTTCACGTTATATTCCATAATCGTCGTTAGTCTTTATAGTTACGGGTCGCAATCTTGATGTTCTCATACTTGAGCGGCTCCTTGTGGAGTTCCGGCTCCTTGCCTTCGCCCTTGTATTCCCAGGCGCCCACATACATGAAGTTCTCGTCGTCACGCTTGGTCTCGCCTTCTTCCGTCTGCATTTCCTCGCGGAAGTGACCGCCACAGGATTCCCGACGGTTCAGGGCGTCGCGCGCCATCAGCTCGCCGATGTCGAAGAAATCCACGAGACGAAGGGCCTTCTCGAGCTCCTGGTTGAACTCCTCGTTCGTACCGGGGACGCGGACGGTCTTCCAGAACTCCTTGCGGAGAGCCTCGATTTCCTCGATGGCCTTCTTCAGGCCGGCCTCGTTGCGGGCCATGCCCACATACTCCCACATGATGTGGCCGAGCTTCTTGTGGATGCTGTCCACGGTCTCGGTACCCTTGACGGCGAAGATCCTGTCAATGCGCTCGCGAACCTTCTTTTCGGCCTCGGCGAACTCAGGGGCGTTGATGTCGGTCTTGGGCTCCGCGAACTTGTGGGACAGGTAGTCGCCGATCGTGTACGGGAGGATGAAGTAACCGTCGGCCAGGCCCTGCATGAGGGCGGAGGCGCCGAGACGGTTTCCGCCGTGGTCGGAGAAGTTGGCCTCACCGATGGCGTACAGGCCCGGGATCGTGGTCTGGAGGTCATAATCGACCCAGAGACCGCCCATGGTGTAGTGGATGGCCGGATAGATCATCATCGGCTCCTCCCAAGGGGAAGAGGAGGTGATCTTCTCGTACATCTGGAACAGGTTGCCGTAGCGCTCCTCAACCCGCTGGTGACCGAGGCGCTTGATGGCGTCGGCGAAGTCCAGGAAGACGGCGAGGCCGGTCTCGTTCACGCCATAGCCGGCGTCGCAGCGCTCTTTGGCGGCGCGGGAGGCGACGTCACGGGGAACCAGGTTTCCGAAGGCCGGATAACGGCGCTCCAGGTAGTAGTCGCGGCGCTCCTCAGGGATCTGGGAAGGCTTGATTTCGTGCTTGCGGAGCTTGATGACATCCTCCATGTTGTTCGGAACCCAGATACGGCCGTCGTTACGGAGGGACTCGGACATCAGCGTAAGCTTGCACTGCTGGTCACCGTGGACCGGGATGCAGGTCGGGTGGATCTGCGCGAAGCAGGGGTTCGCGAAGAAAGCGCCCTTGCGGTAGGCCTGCATGGCGGCGGAACCGTTGGAATTCATCGCGTTGGTGGAGAGGAAGTAGGTGTTTCCGTAACCACCGGTGGCGAGGACCACGGCGTGGGCGCCGAAACGCTCCAGTTCACCGGTCACGAGGTTGCGGGCGATGATACCCTTGGCCTGGCCGTTGATAACGACGAGGTCCAGCATCTCGTGGCGCGGATAGCTCTTCACGGTACCGGCGGCGATTTCCTTGTTCAGGGCCGCGTAGGCGCCGAGGAGGAGCTGCTGGCCGGTTTGTCCGCGGGCGTAGAAGGTACGGGACACCTGCACGCCGCCGAAGGAGCGGTTCGCAAGATATCCGCCGTACTCATGGGCGAAAGGAACGCCCTGGGCCACGCACTGGTCGATGATCGACGCACTTACCTCGGCAAGACGGTACACATTGGCTTCGCGGGAACGGTAGTCGCCACCCTTGATCGTGTCGTAGAACAGACGATAGATGGAGTCATTGTCGTTTTGGTAGTTCTTCGCGGCGTTGATACCGCCCTGGGCGGCGATGGAGTGCGCCCGGCGCGGAGAATCGGAGATGCAGAAAATCTTGACGTTGTATCCGAGCTCGCCCAGGGACGCAGCTGCGGACGCACCGCCCAGACCGGTTCCCACCACGATCACCTCGAGCTTCCGCTTGTTGTTCGGAGAGACGATCCGGATCTCGGCCTTGCGCTTCGACCATTTCTCGGCGAGGGGGCCTTCCGGAATCTTGGAGATAAGTTTAGTATCGGCCATATCGGTTAAGGATTTTTGTTGTAAGTTTCAAATAGTTTGCAATTTTACGCAAAAAACCGGATAAATCCAATTAATTATAGGACTTATCCGGAATTTCTACGGCCTCATTCCTTTTTCCGTATAAGGATGATACGGATTCTTGTCAGGGGAGCCGAGGGATGCCCACATCGTGCCTCCCTCGAAGACGACGGCGGCGGTGGTGATGGGACGGAGGATGGGAGCGCCGCTGCGGGAAATCTTGTTGATCAGGAAATCATGGTCCCATTCGGCGATGGGAATGCAGGTTTCGGCCAGGAGTTCCGAGGCCTTTTCGTAGCGGTCCACACCCTTGCGGTCCGCCTCGCGGCCCTGCCAGGTGAAGTTCGTCACCACACGGTATCCCTTCTCTTCCTCATTGACATCGTACCGGGCCCGGACGCGCCAGTTATCAACCTCGTAATAAACGGCACCGCCCTTCGCGTCGATGACGCCGAAGTTGGCTTCCACGCCCATCGGCTTGGAAAGCGTGTCCAGGAAATGGTCGAAATCCTCCACGGTCGCGCACACTTCCAGCGCCCGGAACATCAGGACGCCCTCCTTGTCCATCTTCTCCGCCGGAACATCGTCTTCCTTGAGGTCGTAGGTCGCCGTGTTCATGATGCAGAACCCGGCGCTGTTGGTCCCGGCCCAGGCTTCCCGCTCCGCCGGACCGTCCGTATTGACCAGGGCGATGAAACTGTACTTCTCCCCCTGGAACCACTTGATATCGTTCGTCTTATGGCTCGTATCCCGGTGCTTGAGCATCACCGGCTTCCCGTCGGCCCGCACCTTCCCGCTGACAATCACCGACGTGCAGCAGAATGCCGGAAGGGTTAAAATTGAAAAGATGAACAGTAAAAACAGCTTTTTCATATCAAAACAAACTTCCGCTTTCTTCCGGGTTGTATTTCCGCTGGGGCAGGAGGGATTCCAGGCCCATGTGCGCGTAGGCGAGTTCGGTGGCGACGCGGCCGCGCTGGGTGCGGATGAGGAAGCCTTCCTTGATCAGGAAGGGTTCGTACACTTCCTCCAGGGTGCCGGCGTCCTCGGAGATGGAGGTGGCGAGGGTGCCCACGCCCACCGGACCGCCCTTGAACAGGGTGATCAGCGTCCGGAGGATCTTGTGGTCGATGGAATCCAGGCCGCGCTTGTCGATCTTGAGCTTGTTCAGGGCGAAGCGGGCGATTTCCAGGTTGATGCGCCCGTCCCCGAGCACCTGAGCAAAGTCCCGCACCCGCTTGAGCAGCGCATTGGCGATACGGGCCGTGCCGCGGCTGCGGAGGGCGATTTCATAGGCCGCATCCCCGTCGATCTCGATATTCATGATGGTGGCGCTCCGGATGACGATCTTCCGGAGGTCGTCCGTATCATAGTATTCCAGCGCGCAATTGATGCCGAACCGGTCGCGAAGGGGAGCCGTCAGGAGGCCGCTCCGCGTCGTCGCCCCCACCAAGGTGAAGGGATTCAGCGAGATTCGGACGCTCCGCGCCCCCGGTCCCTTGTCGATCATGATGTCGATGACATAGTCCTCCATCGCGGAGTACAGGTATTCCTCCACTTCCGGAGAAAGCCGGTGGATTTCGTCGATGAACAGCACATCTCCCTTCTCCAGGGAGGTGAGAAGGCCCGCCAGGTCGCCCGGCTTGTCCAGCACGGGGCCGCTCGTCACCTTCATGTTCACGCCCATCTCGTTCGCGATGATATGCGCCAGGGTGGTCTTTCCGAGTCCCGGAGGACCGTGGAACAGCGTGTGGTCCAAGGCTTCGCCGCGCATCTTCGCGGCCTTGATATAAATCTCCAGGTTGGAAACGATTTCCTTCTGTCCGGTGAAATCATCCAGCTCCTGCGGGCGGATAATTCCGTCCAATTCACTATCTTTGCGGTCAACTGTGCTGCGGGGATCGAATTCGCTCATCGTCAGGGTCCGGTCTTTACTGGTACAAATATAGTTTATTTTATTTGAAATTGGATGATAATGATGTTTGTGTGGAAATGTTGAAAACTCCATAAACACCTGATAATCATCCTACATAGCTCCTTGAAAGCTGTTGAAAACGCTGTTCTTTCCGATGGAAAAACCGGTGGATAACCGGGACGGAATTTTCCGGTGAGGTTATCAACATCTCCGTCAACAGGGTTATCAACAGGTTTTCAACAGGCATTTTGGGCAATATGTTGATAAGCGCAACATCGACACAGCTGCTCCGCCGCAGGATGGAATCCGGGAAGGAAACGTTCTGCAGCGGGCTGTTCTTGTCTGCACGCTGGTTCGTCGTATCCCAGGCGGCGGAAAAAGGCGTCCACCTGGTGGTCCTTCCTACCAAGGAAGCGGCGGAATACTGCTCTTCCGATCTATACAACCTCGTGGAGGGAGACCGCGTCTTCTTCCTTCCCGACAGCGGCGGCGCCGTGGAACGGAGCAATTACAAGTCGTCCCTGGGCGTCCAGCGGACGGCTGCCGTGGGTAAGATGATGGATCCGGGGGAAGGAAAACTTTTCATCGTCACTTATCCGGAAGCGCTGGAAGAGCCGGTCCCGGAGGAAAAGAAACTCGCCGGCGCGCTCTTCACCGTCCGGACCGGGGAGGAAATCAGCTACGAAAAAGTGAAGGAAATCCTGGGAAACCAGGGATTCGAACGGGTGGACTTCGTATCGGCTCCGGGCCAGTACGCCATCCGCGGCGCGGTCATCGACATTTTCTCCTATTCCCTGGAATATCCCTACCGCCTGACTTTCTTCGGAAACGAGGTGGAAAAGATCCATACCTTCGACTGCAACACCCAGCTGTCCAAGGAGACCATGGACAGGGCCGATATCTACCCGGACATCATCGCCGGGAATCCGGAGGAAGGCGGCGTCAGCGTCCTGACGCTCCTGAAAAAGGATGCGACGGTGTGGCTGGATTCGTCCGACATGTACCGGGAACGGGACTTCTTTCCGCTGCTGACGGAATTCCGCCACGTGTATCTGGACATTCCGCTTTCCCGGCAGAACGAGGAGAGCGTTGCCTTCTACATCACGCCGCAGCCGGTTTTCAACAAGAACTTCGAACTGCTGCTGTCGGACATCCGGACCCGGATGGAAAACGGGTACAAGGTTCAGATATTCGGCGAGAAGGAGGCGCAGCTGGAACGTCTCCGGTCCATTATCCTCCAGGATGAGCATGCGCTTCTTCCGGAATTCGTGAAGGGAAAAGTCATTCACGCGGGGTTCATCGACAACCAGGACAGGATATGCTGCTATTCCGACCATGAAATCTTCGACCGCTTTCACCGGGTGCGCCTCCGCCGGACGGTGGAAAAGTCGGAACAGCTCACGCTCAATGACCTCAGCGCCTTCAACATCGGCGATTACATCGTCCATATCGACCATGGCGTGGGGGTGTTCGGCGGTTTGGTGAAGATGGCCGACGACAAGGGCCGCATCCACGAAGTGGTGAAACTCATGTACAGGGACAACGACGTGGTTTTCGTCTCCGTCCATTCCCTGCACAAGATTTCCCGCTTCCGGTCCAAGGAGGGGGAGATGCCCCGGATCAACAAGCTCGGGTCCAAGGCCTGGACGACGATGAAGTCCTCGGCCAAGTCCCGCGTGAAGGACATCGCCAAGGAACTCATCCAGCTGTATGCCCGCCGGAAGGCCTCGAAGGGATATGCTTTCTCGCCGGACAATTACCTCCAGGAAGAGCTGGAATCTTCCTTCATGTATGAGGATACGCCGGACCAGGAAAAGGCGACCAAGGCGGTCAAGGAGGACATGGAGGACATCTGCCCGATGGACCGGCTCGTGTGCGGCGACGTGGGATTCGGAAAGACGGAAGTGGCCATCCGGGCCGCCTTCAAGGCCGTGTGCGACTCCAAGCAGGTGGCCGTGCTGGTACCGACAACCATCCTTGCCCTTCAGCATTTCGAGACTTTCAAGGCGCGCTTGAAGAACCTCCCCTGCACGGTGGAATATGTGAGCCGTCTCCGGACGGCGAAGGAAATCACGGACATCAAGAAAAAGTTGAAGGAAGGTCAGATAGACATTCTGATCGGCACGCACAAAGTGCTGGGTGCCGGCTTCGGATTCAAGGACCTGGGTCTTCTCATCATCGACGAGGAACAGAAATTCGGCGTCGGGGCGAAGGAGAAGCTCCGCCAGCTCAAGGCTTCGGTCGATACCCTCACGCTCACGGCGACCCCGATCCCCCGTACCCTCCAGTTCTCGCTGCTGGGTGCCCGCGACCTCAGCATCATCAACACGCCGCCGCCGAACCGGATTCCCATCCAGACGGAAATCATCCTCTTCGACGAGCAGGAAATCAAGGGCATCATCGGGTACGAACTCAACCGCGGCGGCCAGATCTTCTTCCTGCACAACAAGGTGGAGGAACTGCCGGCCATCCACGACATCCTGCACCGGCTGGTGCCGGACATGCGCATCTGCGTCGCCCATGGACAGATGGAGGCGAAGGAACTGGAAAACAAGATGCTGGACTTCATGCGGGGGGACTATGACATGCTCCTGTGCACGACCATCATCGAGAACGGACTGGATATCCCGAATGCCAACACGATCATCGTGAATCAGGCCCAGAACATCGGCCTGAGCGACCTGCACCAGCTCCGCGGCCGGGTGGGACGGTCCAATCGGAAAGCTTTCTGCTACCTGGTGGTTCCTCCCCTCGTGTCCATCACGGACGATGCCCGGAGGCGTCTCCGCGCCATCGAGGAGTTTTCCGACCTGGGCAGCGGGTTCAACATTGCGATGCAGGACCTGGACATCCGCGGCGCCGGCAACCTCCTGGGTGCCGAACAGAGCGGCTTCATCACCGACATGGGTTTCGAGACCTACCAGAAAATCCTGTCCGAGGCGATGGAGGAACTGGGCATGGAAACGGGCATCGTCACCCGCGGAACGCAGGAAACCTTCGTGGAGGACTGCACCGTGGAAACCGACCAGCCGGCCCTCATCCCGGACGATTACATCGACGTAACCGCGGAAAAGATCCGCATATACAAGCAGTTGGACAGCCTGACCGACGACCGGGAGATCGACCGCCTGGGCCGCCAGCTCGAAGACCGCTTCGGACCGATGCCCGCGGAGGTCAGGAACCTGCTCGACGTGGTGAAAATCCGGAATCTCGGCGTCCTGTCCGGCTTCGAGAAGATCATCGTCAAGAACGGGATGCAGATCATGTTCTTCGTATCCAATCCGATGTCGTCCTTCTATAAGTCCAGGCAGTTCGAGCGGATCGTCGGCCGGATCAACGAGCAGCCGGCCCTGTTCAAGGTGAACCAGGACAAGGGAAAGCTCCGGACGGTGACCCGGGGAGTAGATTCCATGGAAAAGGCCCTCGTCACCCTCCGGAAGTTGCAATAAACCTGTAAAATTGTTACATTTGCAGGCTATGTCCAATCTGCTGGTGGAAATCGGAAATACGGCGCTGAAAGCGGCCTGGGCTGAGGGGATGACTCTCGGCAAGACTTTCCGCTACCAGGGGGAAAAGGGAATGGACTTCATCCTCTCGGTCATTCGGCGGGACAAGCCGGAAGTGATGGTGGTGTCTTCGGTCTATCCCCTGTCCCCTGCCGATACGGACCTGCTCGGGAAGGAATGCAGCCATCTGGTGGTCCTGGACAGCGACCATAAGGAAATCCTTCTGGGCCATGGACTTCCGTCCTACCTTTCCTATGACCGGGCGGCCTCCGTCCTGGCGGCACGCTACCTGTTCCGCGGGATGGCCTGCACGATCGTGGACTTCGGGACGACCCTGAGCGTGGATTTCACGGACAAGGACGGCGCCTATACCGGCGGCAACGTATCCCTCGGCTGCCGCACCCGCTTCAAGGCGCTGAACCGGTATTCCCGCGCCCTTCCGCTCGTGAACACCCCCGCTTCCTGCGGGACGGTAGGCAGTTCCGAACAGTCTTCGATCGAAAGCGGCGTGGTTTCAGGCATACAATTTGAAATAGAGGGATACCTGGCGCTTCATCCGGGAAACGTCCCCGTGTTTACGGGCGGGGACGCGAATTATTTTGCAAAACGGATGAAAAGTTCCATCTTTGTAATTTGTAACCTCGTGATGATGGGGTTGGCTTTAATAGCTGACGAATATGTCAAGAAACTGGATTGACAGGCTATGGATCACTGTCGCGGCCCTTCTTGTGGCCGCGTTGCCGCTATGTGCCCAGAACGGCACCTACAACGGTTATTCTCCGTATTCTGTCTATGGCATCGGCGACCTCCATGCCGCCGGAACGGCTTTCAACGCATCGATGGGCGGCGTAGGCATCGCCACCCGCAACCGCCGTTTCGTCAATACGATGAATCCCGCGTCGGCGACCGCCCGCGACTCCCTTTCCTTCATGGCGGATTTCGGCATTTCCGGAAAGGCCTCCCTCTTCACCGAGGGTGACAAGAAGGGTGTGAAGACGCTGGCGAACATCAACGACTTCGTGATTTCCTTCCCGATGTGGCGCAAGACCGCCTTCATGGTGGGCATCGCCCCGTTCAGCGACACGGGTTTCTCCATGTCCTATGTGGACAAGATCACTTCCGGTGACCAGAGTATCGGCTATACCGGCCAGCGCGCCTACGGCGCATTCGGTGACGGCGGCATCTACCAGCTGTTCGCCGGTGCGTCGGCCACCCTGTGGAACCGCCTTTCCGTGGGTGCCCAGTACAACCTGTTCTTCGGCACCATCAGCAAGTACTCCTCCAGCACGTTCAGCGATGCGAGCTACCGGAGCCAGACCCTCGGTGACACCCTTCAGGTACGGGCCCATACGGCGAAGTTCGGCCTCCAGTACGAGCAGCCCGTCGGAACCGGAAAGTTCACTTTCGGAGCCACTTACCGTCTCAAGGCGAAGGTCAGCGGCTATGCCGTGGAATACAGCAACGTTTCGGAAATGGACCTGGGCGACCACTCCCTGAAGGAGGACAACATCTCCTTCGGAGACGAGATCGGCGCGGGCATCGCCTATTCCCAGGGCGAAAAATGGTCCGTGGAACTGGACTACCTGCGCGGCGACTGGCGCGGCAGCAACTTCGACTCAGTGCGCGGTTTCCGCAACAACGGGACGCATTCCTTCGCTTCCGGCGTGGCCCAGTCCGTCAAGGCGGGCTTTGAAATCACCCCGAACCGGAACGACATCCGCTACCGCTGGAAACGCTGTACTTATCGGGCGGGTGCCTACATGGACCAGTCCTATTTCCAGGTCGATGGACAGAACATCATCTCCGCCGGCATCACCCTCGGAATGACGGTTCCGGTGTATCAGGGCTATAACGGCATTACCTTTGCATTGGATGCCGGACAAAGGGGTATCGGAAGCGGATTCGTCAAGGAAAACTACCTGGGATTCCACATCGGATTCAACATCTTCGACATCTGGTTCCGTAAACCGCAGTACCAGTAATAATAAGGACAAATACAAAATTCTGACGATATGAAAAAGTTAACCTTCATCCTGCTGGCCGCCGTGGCCGCCTTCCTGGGCCAGAATGCCTCCGCCCAAGGCAAGTATGGTGCTGACAGCGCAGAGTGCATCAAGTACCTCTCCTACTATCAGGAGTACTACAAGCAGAAGAATTACGATTCCGCCCTTCCCAACTGGAGAAAGGCCTATTCCATCTGCCCGGCTACCGCATCGCAGAACCTGTTCGTCCACGGTTCCACCCTCATCAACCGGGAGATTACCAAGAACCGCAAGAACGTCGCTTACTTCAACGCCCTCGTGGACACCCTGCTCACCCTGCAGGACCAGCGTCTGCAGTACTATCCGCGCACGGCCAAGGGCGTGGACCAGAAGGCCACGATCCTGAACAACAAGGGTCAGTATATGATCAACTTCCGCAGCGAGGATTCCCAGTACCTGTATGACAACCTCACCTCGATTATCAACGAGCTGGGCAGCAATACCAAGGGCGGCATCCTGGTGAACAACCTTCAGGCTGCGATCAACCTGTACCGCGAGAACAAACTCTCCGCCGATGACGTGATCAACATGTACGACACCGTTTCCTCCGCCATCGCCGGTGCCACCGCCAAGAGCGATGCCGAGGCCGAGGACAACCTCAAGACCAAGGCGACCATCGAGAGCGTCTTCGCCGACAGCAAGGTTGCTTCCTGCGAGAACCTGATTTCCATCTTCACCCCGCGCTTCGAGGCCGATCCGGACAACATCTCCGTGGTCGCGAACATCGTGAAGCTCATGAACGCCGCTGACGACTGCGCCACCAACGACCTCTATTTCAAGGCCGTCACCCAGATGCACAAGCTGGATCCGTCCTATCGCAGCGCCTATGGCCTGTACAAGCTGAACGCCGCCCGCGGCAATGTCGCCGACGCCTGCCGCTACCTGGACGAGGCCATCGACTCCGAGGATTCCGACGATGCCACCGACGCCCAGTACCTGTACGAGCTCGCCCGCTTCTGCTATGCGAACAACATGCGCGGCCGCGCCTTCGACGCCGCCGGCAAGGCGGTCCGCCTGGACAACGGCTATGCCGGCAAGGCTTACATGATCATGGGCAACCTCTGGTCCTCCGCTTCCTGCGGCGGCGACGTGGACAAGTACGCCCGCTACTGGGCCGCTACGGACTACTACCAGAAGGCGAAGGCCGCCGACGAGTCCCTCACGGCGGATGCCAACGCCGCCATCGGCAAGGTGAGCATCTACTATCCGGAGGCCAGCGAAATCTTCATGTACGACCTGGGCAAGGGTCAGATCTATACGGTCTCCTGCGGTGGCATGACCACCACCACGACCGTCCGTACCCGGTAGGAAGCTGTGAAGCAGTTCCGCATATTGACGACGATGGCAACCGCGCTTGCGGTTGCTTTCGTTGTCTTTTCGTGCAAGGGAAACCTGTCCGAGGCGGAGAAGCTGGACCTGTCCGTGACGCCGCTCCAGGTAGTGGACAGCATGTTCTTCGTCCAGACGGAGAACGGAAAGCTGAAAATGCGCGTGGAGGCGCCTGTAATGGAGGTTTATGACCATGACAGCCTCTCCTATGAGCTGTTCCCGAAAGGAATATCCGTATTCGGATACACGGAGGAAGGGTCCCTCGAGACGACCATCCGCTCCCAGAAGGCCCGCCACGATACCCGCAAGGGCGGGGAGGACAAGTGGTCGGCCTTCGGCAATGTCGTCATCCGGAATATCGTCAAACAGGAGACGATGGAGACGGACACCATCTACTGGGACCAGCAGAAGAAGGAGATCTGGACAGACTGTTACGTCAAGATGTATTCCCCGGCCGGCTATATGCAGGGATTCGGCATGCGCTCCGACGACATGGCCCGGAACGCCATCATCCAGCGTCCTTTCAACAGCTATGGCGTCGTGGAGCAGGATTCCACCAAGGTCGTCCTGGATTCGGTCAATTTCATCGGCCCGTTTCCCCGGCCCAAGGGGGCAAAAACGGCTGTTATGCGAAAAAATAGTGGTAAATTGAAAGAAAATCACTAAATTCGCACCCTTGACTGAAAAAGTACGGAAATTTTAAAAAAGTAACGATAAAATGGCAGTTTTAGAGAAACTCCGCGGTTGGGGCATTGTCCTTTCCATCCTGGTGGCCCTCCCGCTCCTCCTGTTCATCATCGACCCGAGCCAGATCATCCAGACGGTCCAGTCCGTCTCCTCCAAGTATGATGTGGGCAAGATCGCCGGCAAGTCCGTCTCCTATACGGATTTCCAGCAGGCCGTGGACCAGTACACCCGTGTCAACGAGCAGCTGACCGGAAACTCCGCTTCCTCCGAGCAACAGCAGCAGCAGATCCGCAACGCCGTCTGGCAGCACTTCGTGGACCAGAACCTGTTCATCAAGAATGCCAAGGCCGCCGGCCTGAACGTGGGCAAGGACGAACTCCTGGACCTCACCAACGGGGAGAACATTTCCCCGGTCATCGCTTCCGTCTTCTCCGACCAGGACGGCAACTTCTCCTCCGCGGCTCTCCGGAACTTCCTGGAGAACGTGGCCGACGGTGACGAGAACGCCCGCATGATCTGGAACTATCTCCAGGATGCCGTGATCACGAACCAGTACTACAACAAGTACAACAGCCTGTTCAGCGGCTCCAACATCCAGAACGCCATCCAGGTGAACCGGACCATCGCCGACAACAACACCACCGCCGACGTGGACTTCGTCATGAGCCCGTTCACCTTCGCGACCGACAGCTCCATCGTCGTGTCCGACAGCGAGATCAAGGCCTTCTACAACGACCACAAGGACTTCTTCAAGCAGGTGGCCACCCGCGACATCGAGTATGCCGTGTTCCAGGTGGTTCCCTCCGCTGCCGACGTGGCCGCGACCAACAGCGACTTCGTGAAGCAGTACGACGAGTTCGCCGTGACCGACAACGTGCGTTCCTTCCTGCAGCGCCATTCCGACGTCCAGTGGAGCGACCGCTGGTACAAGGCCGGTGACCTGAAGTCCGTGAACGCGGAACTGGACACCTTCGTCTCCGAGCACAGCGAGGGCGTTTCCCCGGTGTACACCGCCGGTAATACCTTCTATGCCGGCCGCATCATGGCCAGCGCCACGATGCCCGAGACCGTGACCATCCGTCACATGATGTTCTACAGCAACGAGGACGGCCAGCACCTGGCGGACAGCCTGCTCGGCGTTCTGCGCAAGGGCGGTGACTTCACTGCGCTCGCCCAGGAGCACTCCCTGGACCGCGGCTCCAACGCGGACGGCGAGTTCGGCAAGATCGGAGAGATCTCCCAGGCCACCGTTTCCTACCTGCCCACCGGTTTCGACGCCATCTTCACCGCGAAGAAGGGTGAGCCGTTCATCCTCCAGTCCAACGTCGCCACCCACATCGTGGAGGTGACCGAGGCCGGCGCTCCCGCCCTGTTCAAGCAGGTCGCCGTCTTCCAGAAGGAGACCCTCTCCAGCAAGGAGACCTTCAACAAGTACTACAACGACGCGAACCGCCTCGCCACCCTTTCCGCCGGCAAGTATGCGAACTACCGCGCCGCCTGCGATTCCATCGGCACGTATTCCCACAGCCTGACCATCAACGAGGGTACCGATACCTACGGTTCCATCGGCCATGCGAAGGAAGTTACCCGCTGGGCTTTCGACAACAAGCCGGGCAAGGTGTCCAACATCATCACCGTGGACAACAACTACTTCTTCGTCGTCGCCGTGAAGGGTGCGCACAAGGAGGGTTATGCCGAGGTTTCCGAGGTCGCCGACCAGATCAAGAACCAGCTCTACTCCGAGAAGTACGCCGAGAAGCGCCGGGCCGATGTGGCCGCCCAGATCGCCGGTATGGAGGATCTCGAGGCCATCGCCGAGAAGCTCGGTACGTCCGTGAGCCATCAGGGTGACGTCGCTTTCGCCGCGATGTCCGCCCGCAGCCTGGATCCCAAGTTTGTCGGTGCCATCGCCGCCGCTCCGGAAGGAAAGGTCTGCGGCCCGGTCGCCGGTTCCTACGGGGTCTATGTGTTCAAGGTGCTCGGCCGCGAGACAGGTTCCTTCTACACCGATTCCGATGCCAAGAACGCCAACTCCCAGCTCCTCAACTACGCCGTCCAGATGATCGTCCCCGTGATGATGCAGGACGCCGACGTGAAGGACAACCGTGCGAGATTCTTCTAGTCTATGGCTCTGAAATGTGGAATAGTCGGACTTCCCAATGTTGGGAAGTCCACTTTATTTAACTGCGTCAGCTCCGGCAAGGCCCAGAGCGCCAATTTCCCGTTCTGCACCATCGAACCCAACGTGGGGTCCACCAACGTGCCCGACAAGCGGCTGGAGGTGCTGACGGACATCTGCCAGCCCAAGCGCACCATTCCCGCCACGGTGGAGATCGTGGACATCGCGGGCCTGGTGAAGGGTGCCTCAAAGGGAGAGGGCCTCGGGAACCAGTTCCTCGCGAACATCCGCGAGACGGACGCCATCCTGCATGTCCTCCGCTGCTTCGATGACGGAAACATCGTCCATGTCGATGGTTCCGTGGACCCGGTCCGGGACAAGGAAGTCGTGGACACGGAACTCCAGATCAAGGATTTGGAGACGGTGGAAAACCGCATCAAGAAGGTGGAGAAGCAGGCCACGACGGGCGGTGACAAGGAAGCGAAGAAACTCCTGGCGCTGCTGCAGCGGTATCACGCCGCCCTGCTCCAGGGCCGTTCCTGCCGGACGGTCGTTCCCGAGAATGCGGAAGAGGAGCAGATGGCGCATGACCTGTTCCTCCTGACCAACAAGCCGGTCATGTACGTGTGCAATGTCGATGAGGCTTCCGCCGCCACCGGCAACGCCTATGTCGATGCTGTCCGCGCCGCCGTTGCCGACGAGCATGCGGAAATCCTCGTCATCGCGGCCAAGACCGAGTCCGAGATCGCCGAGATCGAGGAGTACGAGGACCGCCAGATGTTCCTCGAGGAAATGGGCCTGGAAGAGTCCGGCGTCGTCCGCCTCATCCAGGGCGCCTACCGCCTCCTGGGTCTCCGCACCTTCTTTACGGCCGGTGCCGACGAGTGCCGCGCGTGGACCATCCACGTGGGCGACAAGGCACCCCGTGCCGCCGGTGTCATCCACACCGACTTCGAGCGCGGCTTCATCCGGGCCGAGGTTAACAAGTACGAAGACTTCGTCCAGTACCGTACCGAGGCGGCCGTCCGCGCTGCTGGAAAGATGGGCATCGAAGGCAAGGACTATGTCGTCCAGGACGGTGATATCATGCACTTCCTGTTCAACGTGTAAGTACATCCTAAACCTTTCACAATCGCCGTTCTGTTGTTGCAGGACGGCGGTTTTCGTTATTATTCTTTAAAACAACCGGAAAACATTTCGCCACAATTTTACGTTTCCGGTCCCCGTTTTCGCGAGGGCGCCCTAACTTGGGCGCATGAGAACGCAGATAATGCCCGCCCCAGTATTTCGGGGCCTTGTTGTTTCCTTTTACCTGTCGGCTGGAGTTTGTCCGGCCCTTGCCGTATCAACGACCCCGCTTGTGCAAGTCTCACTTGTACACAGGAATTCCTCCCCATCACAGATTCTCTGTACAAGTCTCGTGGAAAACGACAAAATGGGCCCGAAATCGCGAGACTTGAGCACGAATGTGCCACCCGAAGCCACTCGCGACGTACAAGCGAGACATGTACAAAAAGAGGAAGTGGCGGAAGAAAGAGGCTTGACCGTGCTATTCTGGAACGTGGAGAACTTTTTCGACTGGCGGAATGATTCCACATCGGTTTCGGATGCGGAGTTTTCGGCTGCGGGGGAGCGGCATTGGACCTGGAAACGCTTTCAGGCCAAGGCGAACGCTTTTGCGAAGGCTTTGCTCTGGATCGGGTCGGAATCGGGCAGGTTGCCGGATATCATCGGCCTGGAGGAGGTGGAGAATGCCTTCGTTCTCAGGCAGGTGCTTCAGAAGACCTTGCTCCGGAAACTGGATTACCAGTATGTCCACTATGATTCTCCGGACCGGCGGGGTATTGACGTCGCACTGCTGTATCGGTCTTCGGTCTTGGAACTGTTGGCGTCCAGACCGTGCCATCTGTATTCCGGAAGCATTGACAGTCAATCAGATGGATCGATATCTCCTTCGGATACCGTTCTTGCGACCCGCGATATCCTGCTCTGCCGGTTCCGTTCCCGGGACAGTGTGGAATTCGCCGTGCTGGTGAACCACCACCCTTCCAAATATGGCGGAGCGGCCTTGTCGGAGCCTCGTCGGCGCATCGCCGTGCAGCGGCTCCGGTTCCTGGCGGATTCCCTCGCCGCCCTCGGCATCGACCGGATCATCTCCGGCGGAGACTTCAACGACACCCCCGACAATCCCGTCTTCCGCCTCTTGGAACCGACGCTGGTACCCATGCACATGGACCTTTTCCGCCGCGGCCTCGGCACCATCAAGTACGAAGGGAAGTGGGACCTCATCGACCATATCTATGTGTCCCCGGTGTTATCGACCCGTGCACGGATGCAAATCCTCCGGATCCCTTTCCTGCTCACGCGCGACACCATCCATTCCGGCGAGAAACCCCTTCGCACCTACACCGGCCCCCGCCACATCGGCGGCGTCTCGGATCATCTGCCCGTCCTGCTGGAAGTGAGTATTCCTCCCTGATCATGATGATCCTTCTTCCTTCCATCATCCCCAGGCGCTGTACAAGTCTCGCTTGTACCAAGAGAGTGTCGCCAGAGGCGTAAACCGTGTTCAAGTCTCTCGGATTTCCCCTTGTTTTCCCGGATAATCCGGAGATATGAACATAGAACGATGATTCTATTGCCAAATAGTTGTACAAGCGAGACTTGTACAGCGCCCAGAATAAATCAAAGAATAGCCATGCTGAAAACCTACCACCTTTGTTACACTTCCCATCAGGAGGTGATGTTCCGGAATGTGGAGGACATGAATCGTTCCTTCAATTGCTTATGTTCAGCCTTGAAGAAGACGGGAAGCCGCTGTCTGGCGGAGACCGACATCCCCAACCATCATCACGGTTGCTATGAAACGGAATGTCCAGGAGAACTCATCCGGATCAAGCGGCAGGCCTATACCTGCTATTTCAACGAGAAGTACGGCCGGAAAGGGCCGTTGGGCGAACCAGGATACTTTGAAATGGAACTGGACGGCCTGCAGCATAAGTTGACCGCCTTTTCCTATACCATCAGGAATTCCGTCCATCACGGAATCACATCGACACCGTTCGAGTGGCCGTTCTGTTCGGCCAATGCCTATTTCCGGAAGGAGCTTGGTAAGTTGTATGTGCCGGATCTGCTGTTGACGCCCGCCCAGATCAAGGCGGCCTTGCCTCGCCGGGCGGACTTTGAACCTGAATGGAAGATGGGAGTGGAGGGTGTGTTTCTGCGCGAAACGGTCATTGAAACGGCCGTGGTCGAAAACCTGTTCGCCACGCCGCAGGCCTTCAATTACCTGGTCACCCGGAAGAGCGGGGAAGACTGGTCCAAAGAGCAGGAGGCCGACAATAACGGTCAGTCGCCCATCACCCTGGAAAGCTTCGAAGAACTGGTCTTGCAGCGAGCCTCCTCTCGCGAGAAGACCATCGCCGAGATGCTCCGCAACGAGAAGAACCGCGGCACCCCACTGGGATTCAATGACTTGCAACTATGTGAGCTGATTGACAATCAATATGTTCCTAAGTATCGGGCACGGTCGGTCTATCAACTGTCTTCCCGCGAAAAGAACACCATTGCCAGTGAACTCTTTCGCTGCCGCCTGGCGGGCGAGGCACAGATCCGTCGATGCCTCGTCCTGTGATTCTCGGAAGGCTCTCCGAGGTGAAGGCTCCGAGCGGAGTGTTTTCCGTAGGTCGGCCCCTATGTACAAGTCTCGCTTGTGCAACTGGATGTCCCTGTTGTTATGATATAATGTACAAGTCTTGCGGAAAAAGGTCGAAATCGCCCCTTATCGCCGAGACTTGTACATAGAAACGCAACAGAAAGCGCAGAACGGTGTACATACGAGACTTGTACACCGGCGCGGGGCAAGGGCAAGCCGTCCCGCCCCTTAGAAAATCATGTTGATGGCGGCCTGCTGCGCGCGGGCGCTGTGGGCGGCGTTCATCTTGCCGAAGTTCCACTTGACGCCGAACAGGACGTAGCGGCCCATCACGAGGCGGTAGGTGTCCTCCTCGTAGTTGGCGGTGACCGTGGCCGCCTGCAGGAACTGCTGGTCCACCTGCAGCCGGATCGTGCCCATGTCCACATGCTCGTCCCGGAAATACTTCTCCTTCACGAACGGTTTGTACCCCATCATCTCCACGAGGAAAACATAGCTGCCGAACGGGGCTCGTTGGTGAGCGAATCCAAGACGGCGGCCTTGATCTCGCTCATCCGGCCCCGGAACACGTCGTCCCCCTAGGGCTCTTCCATGAATTTCTCGGCCCGGAGATACTTGAGGTTGTCCGCGGCGAACTCATAGCCCCGCGAGCCGGGGCGGGCGACCTGCAGGTACTTCTCGTACCATTCGATGGCCGTCTTGTACTCTTTCTTCTGCTGGTAGCAGTAAGCGATGGTGGAGAGGGCCGAAATGAGTTTGGGGTTGTAACGGTAGGCCTCCTTGTAATGGGCGATGGCCTGGTCCCAGGCGTCCTCCCGGCCGTAGTAGCCCAGTGCATATTGCTGATGGATGCGGGACATCAGGACCGGGTCCGGCGCCAGCATTTCCAGGGCCTTGTCCAGCCAGGGCTTGACCTCCCGCTTGAACGGGCGCATCGCCTCCTTTTTCACGGCGGCGATGGAGTAGGCCAGGTTCACGTCGCTCGAGTCGATCTGCCAGGCGGTCAGCAGCTCCTGCTCGGCGCGGTAAATCACCAGGGTGTGCCAGTAGCTCTGTCCCAGGTAGTAGTGGATGGGATACGTGTCGTTGCCGATATCCTCCTGCCGCTGGAACACCTTGCTCGCCGCCTCGTAATCGCCCTTGCGGTAGAGGGCGAGTCCTTTCAGCGGCGCAATCGTCATGTTGTCAGGATCTTCAGCCAGGAAGGGTTCGCTCTGGGCGATCGCCTCGTCATACTTTTCCTTGTCGATGAGAATGCCCACCGCCTTGGACAGGACCGTTTCGTTCCGGGGTTTCAGGGCCAGGGACCGCCGATAGTACCAGAGGGCCGAATCGGCCTGCTCCAGCTGCCGGAAGGAGTCCCCCACGAAACTCAGGACCGCCGGGATGGAATCCCGCTGCAGGACCGCCTGTCCCGCCTGGACGCTCTGGGGATAGGCTTTCAGCCGGGAATAGGCCTGCATCAGCCGGATCTTGTAAAGGAGGTTATCCGGCGTCTTGGCCGAGAGCAGGAAATAGGTCCCGGCGGCATCCCCGTACGCTCCGCTCTGGAAATGGCAGTCGGCCAGTTCCGCCAGCACGCCTTCGTCCATCGCGCCCGGCAGCACCAGGGCCGACAGCCTCTCGATCGCATCGTCCGTCCGGTAGATGCCCTTGAGATAGCGCGCCTCGGCCAGGACGGAATCGCGATGCGTGGTCTGCGCCTGCAGGGTTGCGGCGCAGACCAGCAGGACGGCGGTTACGAGGCGTCTCATTGCTTCTTGGACTTGAACTCTACGACACCGTAGCGTCCTTTATCGCCAAATTTCTCGATGGCCGTTTCTTCCTTCAGGACTTGGATGGATTCTATGGTCTCCAGGTCGATGTCCTTCCGGTTGACGGGTTTCCCGTCCAGAACGAAGAGCACGGAATCCGCCAGGGCGCCCCGGATGAAAACGTCACTGGCTTCGCCAGTCAAGTGGATGGACGCGGTTTTCGGCTCGGTTTTGTTGCCTTTCAGCTGAAAGATGACCGGGAAGGTGTAGGTAACCTTGACGGGCTCACCCTTCTCATAGCCGGGGGTCCAGTCCGGGGAGGAGGAGACGACGCGGAGCGCCTCGGCATCCAGGTCGGGGTGAACACCGCGGAGGACCTTGGTGTCCCGGACCTTGCCGTCGGGGTACACGGCGAACTGCAACGTCACACGCCCCTGGACACCGGCGTCTTTGGCGGCCAGCGGGTACTTGAGGTTTTCATTGACCCATTTGGAGAACGCATTGGCGTCGCCGCCGTTGAAGGTTGGCTTGACTTCGACGAGGCTGAAGGGGAGGCCTTTTGTCGTATCGGATACGGCATCCAACGTTGTTTCCGAAAGAATTTCCGGCAGGCCGGCGGTGACGACCTTGGCGCGGACGGGGTTGCACAGGAACATGGTTCCGGCGAGGAAGGGAAGGATGGCGAGCCAGGAGAGGCGTTTCCATCCGGAGGAGGGGGCTTGGAGCATCATGTCGATACGGTTTTTGAGTTTGGCGTGCTGAAAACCGTTCGCCAGGGAGAAGCGCTTTTCCCCGACGGCCTTCCGCACGAGCAACAGGTGATATTGGGTAGCATCGATGCCATGGTTGAGAACGGCGTCATCGGCCTCGTACTCGTGCAGGAGCTTGAGCTCGCCGAGGGTAATCCACACGAGGGGATTGAACCAATGGACCAGGGTGACGGCCGTAAAAAGGAGGATGTCCAGGGTATGGGCCTTGTGGACATGGGCCTTTTCGTGCACCAGGATGGCCGGATTCGTCTCCGCATCCTTCTGGCTCATGACGATGGTCCGGCCCCAGCTGAAGGAAGGGATATCGGCCTCCGTCAAGACCAGCCTGGTCCCGTCTTCCAGGCGCGTGGAGACGCCTTTCCGGATGGTCCGGTACATCCGGACCGCCGCAACGACGGTCCAGCCCAGGACGGTCAGGAAACCGATGACGTACAGGATTTCCAGGTACGGGAACGGAGTCGCGGCGGGAGCGGTCGCGGTGGTCGGATCGGAGGCTGCCTCCACCAGCGGACCCGCCGCCAGCAGCGGCACTGTCACCGTCCGGATGCGCAGGACCGGCAGCAGGAAGCAAGCCAGCGTTCCCATGAGCAGCAGGATCCGGTTCAGGCGGAAGAAGGTCGTTCTGCGCATGAGTAGCAGGAAGAAGGCGTAGAACATCGCCAGATACAGGCTGCTTCGGCCGATGTATAACAGGAAGGGACTCATTTCCGGGCACTTTCGATCCGCGCGATCAGGTCTTTCAGCTCCTGGAGGTCCATGCGGTCCTCCTCCACGAACTGCGAGACCAGGCTCGCGTAGGAATTGTTGTAATACTGGGCCACCATTTCGCCCACGGTCTCCCCGCGGTACTGCTTCTCGGAGACCTTCACGTGGTAGCGGAAGGTGTTCGCCATCGGCTCCCGCTCCAGGAAGCCTTTCTCTTCCAGGAACTTCACGAGGGTGGCCACGGTGTTGTAATGGGGCCGCGGCTCCGGCAGCAGCGCCACCAGGTCGCGGATGAAGAGGTCGCCATGCTCCCAGAACAGGGTCATCAGCTGCTCTTCCTTGGCTGTCAATTTCTGCTTCATGGTGCAAAGATAGACAAAAAAACCGCATCTCCTAATTTTTTTAGGAGTATTCCGTGTTTTTTTCGGAGTTTCCCCGTCGGCCCCCTCCACCCAACCCCCTCCACCCATCACCCTTCTTACCCCCCCTGTCCTCCATCCACCACCCCGGCCCTTGTGTACAAGTCTCGTATGTACACTGTTTTGATTCTCTCGCAGCGTTTTTCTGTACAAGTCTTGGCGAAAGGAGCGGTTTTCGCCCTAATTCCTAAGGACATGTACAGGAAATCGCCAAGGCACGGCTGTTCTCTTGTACAAGCGAGACTTGTACATACGGCATCACCCGTATCCCGGGAAAAATTCGTATCTTCGCAGTCAAACGCAAGACGATGAACAAGAACAAGAAAAATCTCCTGTCGGCGCTGGCGCTGGTCGCCGTCTTCGCCGTCTGGCTCATCCTACAGCGGACGGGCGTATTGACCGGAGAGGTGCCGGTGCCCGTAGCGGACCTGGAGCCGGACACCCTGCTGGAACTGCCGGCGCAACGGACCGGGGACCGGATTCGTCAATACAAGGGCTTTGTCTCCTCCTACAACACGGAAACGCTGATCCCTGACTGGGTTGCGTACGAACTTACCGCGGAGGAAACCCGTGGCGAGGCCACGCGGGCCGACAAGAACTTCTCCATGGACATGGGCTTCAAGGGAAAGCAGGCCATGCGGGAGGATTACAACGGTTCCGGCTGGACCCGGGGGCATATGGCGCCGGCGGCGGACTTCTTCTGGGACGACGACGCAATGGCGGAGACGTTCTATTTCCTGAACATCTGTCCGCAGCGGGAGGAACTCAACAACAAGGACTGGCAGTACCTGGAAAAGCAGGTGCGTGAATGGGCCAACCGCTACGGCAAGGTCTGGGTCGTGTCCGGGCCCATCATCGGGGACAACATCTACGGAACCATCGGCCGGGACCATGTGGTCGTTCCCGACGCCTTCTTCAAGGCCGTGATGGTCCATGACGGGCGCCGCTACCAGAGCATCGCCTTCGTGATGGGCAACGACGCCGAGCGCTACTGGCTCCAGGACTGCGCCCTCACCATCGACGAACTGGAGGAGAGGACGGGCCTCGACTTCTATCCTGCCCTTCCGGACGATATCGAGGACGATACGGAATCCCGTTACGATTTCTCCGTGTGGGGCATCCGCAAGCGATAAAAAATCATTATCTTTGTAAATCGACACTAAACAAAACACCGATATGATGAAAGAAAGAATCCAGGAAAAGTTCCAGACCCTGTTCGGCGAGCCCGGCGACCTGTACGCCTCCGCCGGCCGTATCAACCTCATCGGCGAACATACCGATTACAACGGCGGTTACGTGTTCCCGGGCGCCATCGACTGCGGCATCATGGCCGAGATCAAGGTCAACGGTACCATGAGAGTGAAGGCCTACGCCCTTGACAAGGACGAATTCGTGGAGTTCGGCCTGAACGAGGAGGACAGGCCGGAACAGTCCTGGGCCCGGTACATCTTCGGCGTCTGCCGCGAGATGGAGAAGCGCGGCGGCAAGGTGGAAGGCTTCAACACCGTCTTTGCGGGTGACGTTCCCCTGGGCGCCGGCCTGAGCTCCAGCGCGGCCCTCGAGAGCACCTACGCCTTCGCCCTGAACGAGATCTTCGGCAACGGCATCGACAAGTTCGACCTCGCGAAGATCGGCCAGGCCACCGAGCACAACTACTGCGGTGTCAAGTGCGGCATCATGGACCAGTTCGCCTCCGTGTTCGGAAAGGCCGGCTCCCTGATCCGCCTGAACTGCAAGACGCTCGAGTACAAGTACTTCCCGTTCAAGCCGGAAGGCTACCGTCTGGTCCTCATCGACTCTTGCGTCAAGCATGAGCTCGCCTCCAGCGCCTACAACAAGCGCCGCGAGTCCTGCGAGAACGCGGCGGCTGCCATCCGCAAGAACCACCCCGAGGTGGAATTCCTCTCCGACGCCAAGCGTGTGTGGCTGGACGAGGTCCGCACCGAGATCCCCGAGGAGGATTTCCTCCGTGCGGAGTACGTGATCGGCGAGGTCCAGCGCGTCCTGGATGTGTGCGACGCCCTGGAGCGCGGCGACTACGAGACCGTGGGCGAACTCATGTACCAGACCCACTTCGGCCTGAGCCGCCTCTACGAGGTTTCCTGCGAGGAACTGGACTTCCTGAACAAGCTGGCCCGCAAGATGGACGTCACCGGCTCCCGCGTCATGGGCGGCGGCTTCGGCGGCTGCACCATCAACCTGGTGAAGGACGAACTGTACGACAACTTCATCAATGCGGCTGTGGGCAAGTTCACCGAGAAGTTCGGCCACGCCCCCAAGATCTACAACGTGGTCATTGCCGATGGTGCCCGCAAGCTGTAGCCGCTGCGGCGGAACCCATTCCGTCGAAACCTTTCCCAGCATCAACACCGCCCTGGATCCGGAGCTCAAGGCCCGGGTCCGGGACGGTTCCTTATTCGTCTGGGAGTGCCCGTACTGCGGAGCCCGGAACCTCCTGAAATACGAAACGTTGTACCATGATCCGGGAGAGAGGCTGATGGTCTGGCTCCTGCCCGGGACGGCGCTTCCGCCCATCCAGGTGGCTGACGCCGTCAAGGACCTGGAGGGCTACACGCTCCGGCTTGTCCGCGAGGTGGGCGACCTGGTGGAAAAGGTGGGCATCCACGCCGCCGGCCTGGATGACGTCGTCGTGGAGATGTGCAAGTACGTCACGCGGATGGAACTTTCCGACCAGCACAGGAACCCGGCCATCCTGGACGCTCCGCTCAAATTTTACCGCATGGACGGCCCCGACAACGACCTCGTGTTCTCCTTCCCGCTGGACGGAGAGATGAAAACGGTCAACGTGGGCTTCCATGTATATGAAGACGCCCGGGGAATCCTCGGGCGCCATCCATCGGTGCATCCCGGCCCGGGCTTCGCGCAGATCGACGCGGCCTGGCTGGGACGGTATTTCCGCTAGAACTTCGGGACCTCGAACAGGGCCGCGTCCTGGCCGAACGCCGCCGTTGTCACCAGCAGCACGGCGCAGAGAGAGGTGAGGATTCGTTTCATGTTCAGTATCGTTTGGTTGCAAAGATAACGATTATTTTCAAAGATAGCGCCCGGTGAGGCTTTCGGGGCAGGCGGCAACCTCCGCCGGGGTGCCGGAAGCGACGACGCGTCCGCCCTGCAGGCCGCCGCCGGGGCCCATGTCCACGATCCAGTCGGCGCTCCGGATGACGTCCAGGTCGTGCTCGATGACGATGACGGTGGCGCCGAGGCCGATCAGGTGACGGAACACGCCGAGAAGGGTCTGCACGTCCAGGGGGTGGAGGCCGATGGTGGGCTCGTCGAAGACGAACACCGTGTCGGCCTGGCCGCGGCCCATCTCGCTGGCGAGCTTGAGCCGCTGCGCCTCGCCGCCGGACAGGCTGGGGGTAGCTTCGCCAAGGGTCAGGTAGCCCAGCCCCAGGTCGTGGAGGACTTGCAGGCGGCTCCGCACGAGCGACAAGTCGTCGCATTCCGCCAGCGCCTCATCGACCGACAGATCCATCAGTTCCGGCAAGGAACAGGCCTTGTTCTTCCGGTGGATGCGGAAGGCGTCGCGGGCGTAGCGCGAGCCGTGGCAGTCCGGGCAGGGAATGTCCACGTCGGGCAGGAACTGCACGTCCAGGCTGATGGAACCTGTTCCGTCACAGGTGGGACACCGGAGGTTGCCGGTGTTGTAGGAGAAGTCGCCGGCCTTGAATCCCCGCGCCTTTGCCTCCTCGCTCCGCGCATAGACCTTCCGGAGTTCGTCGTGGACGTTGCTGTAGGTCGCGACCGTGGACCGGACGTTGATGCCGATAGGCGTCGCGTCGATGAGCTTGACCTGTCCGATCCCCTCCGCCTGGACCTCCAGCACGTGTGCAGGCAGCCGTTTTCCGGCGATTTGCGCCTGAAGTCCGGGGATCAGGCTCTCCAGTACCATCGTCGTCTTTCCCGAGCCGGAAACGCCCGTTACGACGCTCAGGCGCCCCTTCGGGAACACCACCTCCAGCGGCTTCACCGTATGGATCGCCCCTGTCCGCATCCGGATCGCCCTATGGGCAAAAACCTCCTTTTCCGTTCCGATGCCCTCCTCTGTCATTCCGGGCGAAGCGAAGGAATCTCCCCTCGCTCCCAGGAATTTCCCGATCCTCGATCCGGGGTTCTTCCGGATGTCTTCCACCGTTCCTTCCGCGATGACGTTTCCGCCCTTGGCACCCGCCTCCGGGCCCAGTTCGATGATCCAGTCGGCATGGGAGAGGACCTGCGTGTCGTGGTCCACCAGCACGACGGAGTTGCCGTCGGCCACGAGGTCGTCCATCACCCCGGCCAGTCCCTCCAGATTAGAGGGATGCAGGCCGATGGAGGGCTCGTCCAGGACATACAGCACGCCCGTCGTGCGGTTCCGCACCGACCGGGCCAGCTGCACCCGCTGGCGCTCGCCCGTGGACAGGGTGGAGGCGGCGCGGTCCAGCGACAGGTAGGAAAGGCCCAGGTCCACCAGCCGCTTGGCCGTGTCCTGGAAAGACTCGCAGATGCGCTCGGCCATCGGCCGCAGGGGCTCCGGCAGGGAGGCCGGGACGCCATCGACCCATCCGATGAGTTCGGACAGGGTCATCCGGCAGGCTTCGGCGAGGGAAATCCCCCGCAGCCGCGGCGCGCGGGCCGCTTCGGAAAGGCGCGAACCCCCGCAATCCGGGCAGGGATCTTCCTGCAGGAACTTCTCCACCCGCTTCATGCCCGTCTCGTCCTTGACCTTAGAGAGGGCGTTTTCCACGCTGTACACGGCGCAGTAGTAGGTGAAATCCATCTCCGCGAAGCCGTTCGTCTTCTCGTTCTTGTAGATGATATGGCGCTTTTCGGCGGGGCCGTGATAGACGATCTCCTTTTCCTCGGGGGTGAGGTCCTTGAATGGGACGTCGGTCCGGACGCCCATCTCCCGGGCGATGTCCTTCATCAGGGACCACATCAGCGTTCCCCAGGGCAGGACGGCCCCTTCGTCGATGGTCAGGTTCTCGTTCGGGACCAGGGTGGATTCGTCCACGGTCCGCACGATGCCCGTTCCTCCGCAGGTGCGGCAGGCGCCCTGGCTGTTGAACGCAAGTTCTTCGGCACCAGGCGCATAGAAATGGGCGCCGCACACGGGGCACACCAGTTCCTGCTCCGCGGCGACGGAGAGCGTGGGTTCCAGGTAATGCCCGTTGGGACAGCGGTGGCTGGCGAGGCGGGAGAACATCAGCCGGAGGCTGTTCAGCAGTTCCGACATCGTCCCGAACGTGCTCCGGATGCCCGGCACGCCCGGCCGCTGGTGCAGGGCCAGGGCCGCCGGCACGTAGCGCACGTCATCGACCTGCGCCCGCGCCGCCTGCGTCATCCGCCGTCGCGTATAGGTGGACAGCGACTCCAGGTATCGCCGCGACCCTTCCGCGTACAGCACCCCCAGGGCCAGCGAACTCTTCCCCGAGCCCGACACGCCCGCGATCCCCACGATCTTCCCGAGGGGAATGTCCACGTCGATATTCTTCAGGTTGTGCGCCCGTGCTCCGCGCACCTCGATACAGTTCTTTTTCATAGCTCCTGCAAAGGTACGCATTCGTCAGCTTGTTTTCAAGGCGGCCGGAAAAACCTACCGGAACGCTTTTCGGGCGACCATCCAGGCCAAGGCGGCGACGGCGAGGGATTCGGCGAAGAGGACGGTCTCGACGGTCGCCATGCCCGCGGACTTGGAAAGGATGACGGCCTGGGCGTCCACGGTCGCGTGCAGGAGGATGGCCGCCGGGAAGAGCCAGAGCCACTTGCCGCCTTTGCGGACAGCCGCCCATACGAGGACGGACAGTCCCAGATGGAGGAGGAGGGCCGACGCCCGTTCCCACAGGCCATACAGGAAGGTCCCCGGAGCGGAGTCCGTCAGGGTGGATACGACTTGCCGGACCTGTGCCTGTGCCTCATCGGGCGTCTGGGAAAGGACCGTGTCCATCTGACCGGTCTTCATCAGCACCGCCATGGAAAGGAGGGAAATCATGGAGAAACCGAAGATCAGGATCATCTCCGCCCCGCCGTGGCCGATGCCGTAAGCGACGCCCGGCAGGACGTTTGAGGGTTCCTTCTTCAGGAGGAACTTCATGGCGAGAAACCGGCCGGTTTCCTCGAAGAGCCCCGCCATCAGACCGCCGTACAGCGCGTAGTACCAGAGATTTCCCTGAATGGCAGCTCCATGCGGCCCCTTCAGGACCACCTGATGCACCAGCGCCTCCAGCACCAGGGCGAAAACGGCGAACGTCGCCGCGCCGATGAGGATCGTGGACCATTTCGCGTGGTACTTCCGTACCAGCCACCAGGCCAGGGCGACGGGAACGGCGAACCCCAGGACGAGGTTCAGGACAAGGATGAGGATGGAGGCGGTGGGAACCATGGCTTTCCAATCAAATGTTTCTGGACAAAGATAACGATATATATTGAAAAACAATAAAAAATTAAGAAACCTGACAAATAACCGCTATCTTTGCACTCCCAAATCGACAACAGCCATGAGAAAGATTGAACTGGACATCCATACCCATACCATTGCTTCCGGACATGCCTACAGCACGCTGTCGGAGATGATTGCCGAGGGACAGCGGAAAGGGCTGTCCATCCTGGGCATCACCGAGCATGGGGAAGCCATCCCTGGCACCTGCCACCGGCTCTATTTCAGGAACATGCATGTCATTCCCCGCCAGTGGGGCGACCTGCGCCTGCTGCTGGGTGCGGAGCTCAACATCCTGGACACGAAGGGAACCCTGGACATGGACGAGGAGACCTGGAGGCGGCTGGACATCCGGATCGCCGGCATCCACCGGCTGTGCTGGACGGGCGGGACCGTGGAGGAGAACACGGCGGGCATGGTCGCGGCCATCCGGAACCCGTGGACCCATATCATCTCCCATCCCGGCGACGGCACGGCGGAACTGTTGTACGAGCCCATCGTCCTGGCCGCGAAGGAGACGCATACCCTCCTGGAAATCAACAATTCCACTTTCCGTCCCATGCGCAACTTCCCGAATGCGCGGACCAACAACCTGGAAATCCTCCGGCTGTGCAAACAGTATGACGTTCCGGTGATCCTGGGCAGCGACGCGCACTTCGCCCCGGACATTGCGAACTATGGATACCTGTACCCGCTCCTCGCCGAGGCCGAATTCCCCGACGGACTGATCGTCAATTACGATCCCGAGCGCTTCCTGACTTATCTGGGGCTTCAATAGGAACCTCGTCCTTCTCGCGGTCCTTTTCCGCCTGACGGGCGGCCTTTTCCGCCTGACGGGCGGCCTTCTTTTCGGCCTTCGCGCGCTCCTGCTCCAGATACTTCTCGAAGAGCTTGCGCTCCTTCTGGGCTTTCTTCTCCAGTTTCCGGAGAGCCTTGAGTTTGCGCTTTCGTTCTTTCTCGAGCTTCTTCCGGGCCTTGGCGGCCTGTTTTTCCTCGTACTTCTTGTCCTTCTCGGCCCACTTGGCTTCGCGTTCGGCCTGTTTCTCGGCGGCGATACGGGCTTTTTCCTCCTCTTTCAGGCGTTTCTCCTCGGCCTTCCGGGCCTTCTCTTCCGCTTTCCGGGCCTTTTCCATTTCCGCCTTCTGGGAAAGCGGGTCCAGGTTGTCGGCCGGTTCTTCCACTTCCGGAACGTCGTTCTCCCCGGCTACCTCCTCCAAGGTTTCTTCCTTCGGGACGGCCTGTTTTTCCGCGGCCAGGGAATCCTTCACGGCATCAAACGGGGAGGCCGCCAGCGAGTCCAGCGCCGGAGTCACGCCCAGCGAGTCCAGCATCGGCTCCGTCCCCAGGGAATCCAGTGCCACCCGCAGCGAATCGTCCGCGGCGGACAGCGGCTTTTCCGCTGTCACGGCGGCCGGCTTTTCCTTGGGTTGACGGGCCTTCACGACCTCCATGGAATCCCGATAGGCGATGTCCTTGTAAATCTTGTTGATATGCCCCGGGAAGTAGACGTTCGTCTCCTTGAACTGGGCATGCGGCCGGGCCAGGTAGGAAGTGCGCTGGCTCGGGCGGACCGTCAGCGGCGTGATGTCGCGCGGCCCGCGGGGCCGCCGCTCCGGGTCCCACCGGAACCCCTTCATGTACCGCTCGTCCTTGGGCAGCTGCACGACCGGATAGGCGTCGTTCTTGGCGTTGTCAAAGTAGTAGATCTTGTCCAGGTTCCCCTTGTCAAAGAGGGCGTACAGCATCTTGGATTCCACCTTGTTCACGGTGGCGAGGGCGTCGTTCTCCGTCAGGAAGAACAGGGCCGTGGCCCCGCCCAGGGCGTCGAACCGGCGGAGTGTCCGGGTGCTGTCGAAGTAGGCCATCATCTCCGTTCCCTTGATCTGGTCGTAGCAGAGGGTGTCCTCCTGGGTGGTGATGAAGGCGTTGGACATGAGCCGCGCACGGTCGGCTTTCCGGTCCTTGATGACCACATAGATGCTGTCGGCGGCGTACTGCCGGTTCCCCTCGTTGAAGACGAGCGGATCCTTGTAGAGCCGGACGAGGGAATCCAGATCATTGTAAGCCAGAGAGTCGCAGTCCATCTGCATGTCCTCCCGGAAGAGTCTCACCCGGCTGTTGGCCCAGATGAACGAGATCTGCGACGTGTCCGCGGGCGCTGCGGCGGCCGTGGAATCGACGGGGGCGGCATCCTTCTGTCCCGGCGCATCCGGCGCGCCCTCCTTCTTCTCCGGCGCGCCTTCCGATTTCTCCGGAGCCCCGTCTTTCTTATCGGGCGCTCCGCCCTTGTTCCCGGCCTTCGCTCCCTCCGGTCCCAGGTCGCGCCCCTGGGCGTTCGGGTCGTTCTTCGCCGCTTCTGCGGCGGCCTTGGCGGCCTCTTCGGCCGCTTTCCGGCGGTATTCCGTCACGGGATCGCCCTTGAGGTCCTTGAGCCGCTTGTCGGCATCGACCTTCCACAGGGAGTCCACGAGGTGGCGCTTGATGCCCCGGTACACGATCGTGTCGGCCCCGAACCAGACCGTGTCCTGCCTGGACTTGCCCTCCTCCTCGGAGATGCTCATCACGGCCGGGGTCCGGGTCATCCGCACGCGGGAAAGGGTGTCGGTGTATTCCAGCCGGCCCGCCAGGGCGAAGACGTTCCGCGTCGTGTCCATCAGTTCCACCTGTCCCAGCATCTCCACGTCGTTCACGGCACGGTGGTAGTAGAGGGTGTCCGACCAGGTTTCCTGGTCTTTCGTGAGGAGGTGGACGTTGCGCCGGAAGAAGAACAGTTCCTTGTCGCGGTCGTACCAGCCGTCGTTGGCGGAGAGCATGTTGTCGTCCTGCCACATGTCCGTCCCGTAGCCGAAGTACGCCGTGTTGATGTCGCTGCGGTACTCCAGGCGGGAGGTCTTCACGAAGGTCGTGTCCATGTACATGTTCACCTGGTCGTTGAACACGAAAAGCCGGGCCTTGGAGTCGTAGGAGCCGTACAGGCTCTCGATGATCTGCCCGTCCTTGTCGCGCATGGACGCCCCGTTCTGGAAGATGGCGACGGAGTCCTTGGTGTTGTAGTCCAGGTACCGGGTCCTCAGGGTGTTCTTGTCCTTGTCCTCGAGCTGGACGAGGCCGCCCCGGAACTTCGCCAGGTCGTCGTCCACCACATACTGGAGGGAGCCCGAGGTGAGCCGGGTACGGTCCTGGATGATCTGCACGTGGCCCACGGCGTCGATGATGTTGGTCGTGACATTCCACAGGGCCGTGTCGCAGAGGAGGTAGGTGTCGTTGTGCAGGAAGCGGGCCGGGCCCACGACCTTCCGGAAGCTCTGCCCGTTCTTCTCGATGAGCTGGGCCGATTTCGCGCTGACGAGGGTCACCAGCGAATCCTTCTTCTCCTGGCCGGATACCGGCATCGACACCGCCCACAGGGACAGTGCCGCCAGGAAATATGGAAGGAGCCGGCGCACGCTACTGGAACTTGGTCTGCCAGACTTCGCGGTTGAAGGCGCACTCCTTGTACATCGGGTCGATGACGATGTACGTGTCCTTGATCTTCTTCTCCAGGAATTCGTCGATGGCCTTCATCTGCCGCTGGTTGCGGACGCGGTCCTGGAGTTCGGTATAGTCGTTCGTGAAGGAGGCGGGGTGGGCGGGGATGATCTTGTCCACCTTGATGATCTTATAGACGGTGTTGCCCTGGCGTCCCTGCTGGGCGCCCTCGTTGTCGGTGGATTCCACGGGTTCGGAAATCTCCCCTTCCTTGAGGTCCTTGATGGCGGCGTAGTCCGCCGGCTTGAGGTTGTCGATCTCGAAGTAGGACGAGCCCGTGCCGGGATCCGCCATCTGGCCGCCGTTGGTGCGGGTGGCCGGGTCCTCGGAGAAGAAACGGGCCGCGAGCGGGAACTTGATTTCGTCCTCGAGGACCTTCGTCCGCAGGCTGTCCAGGCGGGAGAACGCCTTTTCGCGGTCCTCCGCGGTGTACTGGGGCTTGAGGAGGATGTGGCGGGCGTTGAACATGTCGCCCTTCTTCTCGATCACCTCGATGATGTGGAAGCCGTCCGGGGTCTCCACGATCTGGGAGATGGTGCCCGGGCGCAGGGCCATCGCGGCGTCGGAGAAAGCCGGCCAGAAGATGGACTTGGACGCCATGCCCAGCTCGCCGCCCTTGCGGGCACTGCCGGGATCCTCGGAATAGATGCGGGCGAGGGTGGCGAACTTCTCGCCGTTGATCACGCGCTCCCGCAGGGACAGGAGGCGCTCCTTCACGGCCAGGTTGGCCGCTTCCCGGTCGGGATAGATGCAGATCTGGCTCAGCTGGTACTTGATGGGCACGACCGGCAGGTCTTCCACGGAGACGGTGTCCAGGAACTGCTGGACGTCATAGGGGGTGATCTCCGGGATGGCCTGGGCGATGGTGGCCTGCTCCTGCTGGGTCAGGCTCATGTCCTCGAACATCTGGCGCCATTCCTGGCGGAGCCGGTACAGGGGCTTGCCGAAGTACTTTTCCAGCTCCTCGTCGCCGCCCAGCATGGTGCGGGCATTGTCGATGCGGTTGGACAGCTCGCCTTCCACCATGTCGCTGTTCACGGTCAGGGAGTCGATGCGGGCCTGCATCAGGAAGATCTTGGATTCCATCATGCTTTCCAGGATGCTACAGCGCATGTCCCGGTCGGAGGACCGGCCTTGTATGCGCATCTGCTGCACTTCGCTCTCGATGTCGGAAATCAGAATCACCTCGTTGCCCACGACGGCGACGGTCTTGTCCACCAGGCCGCCCTGGTACTTCTGGGCGGAAAGGGCCGTGCACGCGAGCAGGGCCGCCGAGAGGACGATCACTCTAAGCTTCATATCAATAAAACACAAATTTTTCCTTGTTCCGGGCGTCTTCCAGCAAGTCCCGTTCCAAACCGGACACCAAATCGTGCTTGCGGGCGCTCAGGATGATGTCCCGGATGCGGTCGGCGCAGTACTCCAGCGGCGCCGGCTTCCCCTTGGGGGCGAGGTCCACGACATAGGCCACCCGGAGGTTGCCGTCGTCCCCCTTGAACTCGATGAACTTGTTTTTCAGGGACTTCATCATGGACTCCTCGTCCGTTCCCAGTTCGCGCGCCAGCAGGAGGGCGTCCATCCAGTTGTCGGAACTGTCCGCATAGCGGAGGGCGGCGGTAAAAGCGAGGCTGTCGGCTGCGAGGGCGTCCATCGCCTCGTCCGAGCCCATGAGTTCCTTGATGGTCCGGAGGCTCCGGGAATCGGACGGGATGACCATCCAGCGCGTCTTCAGGAGCGGACGGTCCAGGGTGAAGCGGTCGGCATGGGCCTCATAGTAGGCGCGCACCTCCGCATCGGAGATGAGGGTGTCCAGCCGCTCGTTGATGTAACGCTCCTCGTAGCGGTATTTCAGGAGCGTGCGGCGGTATTCCTCCAGCTCCCGGTCCACGTTCTTCTCCTCCTTGGAAAGCTGCGCCTCGGCCATGTCCAGGAACAGGAGCTCCTCCGCCCACGAGTGGATGTACTGCTGGGCGAGGGCCAGGCTGTCCTCGGACGAGGCGCCCGCGGGAATGTACCCGGCGAGCTCCGACCGGAACAGTTTGTGGTCGCCCACGCGCGCTACGACCTCGTCGCCGAACAGTTCGGCCGCCGTGTCGGAGACCCGGTGGACCAGCTGGCAGGACGAAACCGCGAGCAGCACAAGCAGCAAACCCTTTTTCATAACCTGCAAATATAGGAAATATTTCCTACATGTCGAAACTGAAGACCATCCCGATGCTGTAGGGCTTGCGGCCGTCGGTCGCGAGGGTGGAGAAATACGGGCCGCCGAGCCAGGAGGCGGAGACGCCCACCGAGCAGGGGAAGGGGACCCAGAGGAAATTGGCGAGTTCCACCGTGAGGTCCGCGCCGACGCTCACCAGGGAGGAGGCCGTGGCGGATCCTTTTCCGTTCCGGGCACCGCCGAAGGTGGTCCAGTCCGCGTGCGGGACCAGGAGGAAATGGGAGATGTAGGCGACGGGGGACAGCCAGGAGATGTCGCCGGCGTAGATGGGGATGGCATAATCGGCCGTCAGGCGCAGCGCACGGGCCGATTTCCGGGCGATGGCCGTCCCGTCGGCGGCCGTGAATCCGCGCGGGACGACGGATACGCCATTCTCGCCGAAAGGAGCGCCGGAAGGCAGCTGCTGCGTGCCGATGGCCGACAGGCGGCACCCCTGGGTGCGGGTCAGGCCCGGCAGGTAGCCGTACAGGTAGCCGTAACAGGACGGGGAATAGATATCCGCGAGTCCGGGCCGGACGATGGCGCCGGTTTCCGCGCCGACGCCCCAGCGGGGATACACCTGGCTGTCGGCGGCGGGAAGCATCCAATAGCCGCGGAGGGAGCCCCGGAGCGCCTGCATCAGGACGGCCTTTCCCGGTTCGAAGCCGAGGTAGGCCGCATGGTCGGTATTCTTGACCAGGTCATCCACCATCTTCAGGTAGGTGGTGCCGGTGTCGAAGAGGTTGTTCGTGATGGTCCAGCTCACCTGCGGGATGAGCCCGCGCTGGATGCCGTCCTTGTGGAACCGGAAGGGGACATAGGCCGACAGCTTGCCCGACCAGACGACCTGGTCCAGGTTCCGCCGGAGGATGGCGTAGCCCGTATGGTCGTCGTAGGTCCGGTCCTGGAAGGAGTACTGCACACCGCCCTTGTCATACAGGTCGAAGGAGGCTTCCAGGACGGGATAGAGTCCCGAATGGGTGAACTGCAGGTGCCCGCCGTGCCGCCATTCTCCCGCGCGGTCCGGATCCGGATGCACAGAGTAACCGACGGTCCCCCAGGTGGTTCCGAGTTCGTTCTGGAACAGGCCGATGACTCCGGGCGACGCCGTGTCATAGCTCAGGTCGCCGCTCAGGGACTCGATGAGGTCGTAGCTGAACCACAGGGGAGCCCAGGAGTGGAATTTCATCCAGTGGAGCGGCTTGACATAGCGCCGGGGCCCGCTGACGGCCGGCGCCTCCGCTTTCCGGGTTCCGGAGGCCGCGAGAAGGGTCTGCTCCTGGGCGGAGAGGGTTTCCGCCACCCGGTCCCTGTGGACATTGCGGATGTCCACCTCCACCGGCTCCGGCGCCCGGGCCTTGAAGATGGCCGTCCCTTGCGGGGTCATGGACCGGAACCATAGTTCCCCGTTGTCGCTCCAGGAGAAGTCGTTGGCCCCATAACGGGTGTTGGAGAGCTGCCACGCCCTGCCGGTTTCCGGGTCGTAACGGTACAGTTCCTTGACGCCGTTGCGGTCGCTGACCAGCTCCAGCATGTCGCCGCCGTCCAGGTTCTCCATCATCTGCGCGCTGGGCTCCAGCACGCAGGTCCACCCGCCGTCCCGGAGCCGCCAGATCCCGAAACCGCGGTCGTCCACGCCCAGGCAGCACACGTCGTCGCCCATCCAGGCCGATTCCGTGAGCTGTACGCCTTCCGGCGCCGGTATGCGGCGGAGGACGGAGCCGTCCTTCCCGCTGACGATCAGGAGATTGCTTCCACCCTCCACCGGGTATTCCACCACGGCGAGAACCCCGTCGGGTCCGGGCTGCGGGTTGTACATCCTTCCCTTGGCGGTCAGGTCATGCCGTTTCTTTCCCTCCAGGTCCATCCAGCGGAGGACGGATTCCCCGTCCAGGGTCCACCGCATGCCGGGCAGCGTCTCGGACCACCAGATGCGGTCCTCGCCCGCATAGAAGGAACTGGCGCTGCCGGAAAAGGGGCCCAGGTCGCGTTCCGTCCCGTCCGGATCCAGGCGGATGAGCCGGGGCGAAGTGGTCTTTCCCTCCTTGATGCAGAAATACTTCCCGTCGATCCAGGAACCGTCGGTGTAATCCGTGGCGAAAGCGGGGTTCCGGGTGACTTGCTCCATGGGCATGAAGGGGCCCCGGGCTTCGGCCTCCTCCGCCCAGATGTCGCGGAACCCTTCCTGGATGTCCCGGAAGGTCTTCTTGAAGGACTTGCCGGAAATGCTCCGGACGTAGCCCTGCAACGGGGTGACGGGGAAGGGTTTCCGCGTCACGTAGTCGAAGTATCCGGCCGTGAAGTCCGGCCGGCCGTGGAAGTACCGCATGCCCGCGACGGTCATGTAGCCCACGGTATAGTAGTCGGGGGCGGCGTGCTTGTAGGAGCCGTACACCCACTTGTACCAGTCGCGCCAGTCGCCGTTGTCGAAGGCGACGTGGCAGTAATTCAGGAAATCGCCGCTGCGGCCGCGTCCGGAGGCGGTCAGGGCGGTCTCCGCGACGACGGCGTCGCCCTCCAGGAAAGCCGGCGGGGTGAACAGGGCGGAGACGGCGCCGGGCCACATCTCGCCCACCAGGAAGTTCACCCAGCGGAACGGCCGGCGGTAGGCCAGCTGCATCTGGGCGACGTGGCGGGACTCGTGGACCGTGAGCTGTGTCATCCAGGACTGGGGCAGGGACCCGTACGGTTCCGGATGGGTGTACAGGTCCATGCGCTTGGGCGCCCAGGCGACGGATCCGTTGGAATAGGGGTGGTACGGATGGAGGACGACGGGCATCCGCCCCCACTGGAGGCTGCCGGGGGCCATGCCGGCACTCGTGCCCACGGCCGGCTGCCACCTCTCCAGGTCCAGGACATAGGCCCGGGCCAGGGAGTCCATCCCCGCCGGATAGACGATCCGGTAATGTTCCGTGCCCATGGTGGACCACCGGCCGAACGGGTCCGAGCCGTTCTGGTAGAACTGGGCGTGCGCAGCCCCGCCGGAAAGGATTCCGGCGGCGAGGAAGAGGAAAATGCGTTGCCTTGTCGTCATGTCTCTCAAAAATACGCAGGACGCGGTTACGTTCCTGTTACAAAACTAATAATTTTTGTTTAATTTTGTCCCAATTGTCAAAAACCTGAACCAGAATGGACATTCTTCTCCAGATCCTGACCCTGCTGGGCGCCGTCACCCTGTTCCTGTTCGGCCTCAGCCTCCTGTCCGGCGGTCTCCAGAAAGTGGCCGGAGACGGTCTGCGGGCCTTCCTGGCCTCCATGACCTCCAACCCCTTCAAGCAGATCCTCACCGGTATCGGCGTCACCGCCGTCATCCAGTCTTCCACGGCGACGACCATCATGGTCGTGAGCTTCGTCAACGCCGGCCTCCTCGTCCTGGGGCAGGCGATCGGCGTGATCATGGGCGCGCACATCGGCACGACCATCACTTCGTGGATCATGGCGGTCTTCGGCTTCTCGTTCAACATGGCGGACTTCGCCTACCCGCTCATCCTGGTGGGCTACGTCCTCTTGCAGAACAAGAAGAACCAGAAGACGCGGGATATCGGAAGCATCATCATCGGCTTCGCGCTGTTTTTCATCGGCTTCGCGCAGCTGCGGGCCACGGCGCAGGTGCTCATCACCCCCGAACGCCTGGGCTTCCTGACCACCTGGACGCAGTGGGGCGTGGGCTCGATCTTTGTGTTCCTCCTGATCGGCATCATCCTCACCGTATGCTTCCAGAGCTCGGCGGCCACGATGGCCATCATCATGATCCTCGTCACCACGGGCGTGATTCCGTTCAAGCTGGCGGCGGCGATGATCCTCGGCGAGAACATCGGCACCACCATCGCGGCGAACATCGCGGCCTCCGTGGGTAACGTAAACGCCAAGCGGACAGCGATTTCCCACACGATCATGAACACCTTCGGCGTGTGCTGGGTGCTGTGCATCTTCCCGCTGTTCCTGAAGCTCGTGGGCTCCGTCGTCACACTCTTCGGCCTGCCGGACCCGAACACGGCCGACCTCACGGACGTGGCCAATGCCGATGCCATCCAGACCTCCCTCCTGTACAGCGTGTGTACGATGCACACCCTGTTCAACGTGGTGAACACCCTCATCCTCGTGTGGTTCATCCCGTTCATCGCGAAGCTCTGCTGCATGATCTTCCCGTCCCAGGAAGGCGAGAAGGAAGTCCACCTGCAGTACATCACCGGCGGTCCCCTGTCCACGGCCGAGCTTTCCCTGGACGCCGCCAAGCAGGAGATCGTCCATTTCGGCGAGGTGGTCCTGAAGGGCTTCGGGCATGTGCGCGAGGCCATCGACGAGACGGATCCCGAGAAGTTCGAGGAGCGCATCCAGAAGCTCGTGAAATACGAGGAGATCACCGACAAGATCGAGTACGAGATCGCGGCCTTCCTGAACGAGGTGTCCAAGGGCGAGATTTCCAACATCTCCGCCACCCGCATCAAGGCGATGTACAAGATCATCGGCGAGATGGAGAGCCTCGGCGACTCCGGCGAGTCCATCGGCCGCATCCTCAAGCGCGCCCAGGCCCACGGCAAGAAGTTCGAGCCGGAGATGGTGAAGAAGCTGGGCCTGATGCTGGATACGGTGGAGCGAGCCTACACGGCCATGAACGAGAACCTCAAGGTCCCGTACCGCCAGCTCAAGGACATCTCCAACGCGCAGAACGCCGAGTACCAGATCAACGAGTGCCGGAACAACCTCCGCGAGGAGCACATCGTCAACCTCGAGAACTCCGAGTACAACTACCAGACGGGCGTGTACTACATCGACATCGTCGCGGAGCTCGAGAAGATGGGCGACTTCATCATCAATGTCTCCGAAGCCATCGTCAAGGAAAATGCGTAAATACTTGATCCTGACAGCCGTTTCCCTCCTTTGCGCCTGCGGACCCCGGGGTGGGAAAAACGTTTCTCCGGCGCCGGCGCAGCGGGATTTCCCGCAGGTGGAGGTCCCGGCCATGTACACGGAAGGACAGGACCGCCTGGCCTGGATGGCCGGGCATTTCTGGGACCGGTTCACGGACACGTCGGCGGTGTACGCCTGCGATTCCCTGACGGTCAACGGGGTCCCCGTCGTTTCCGTGGATTCCCAGATGGGCCTGTTCGCGACGCTGCTCGGGCAGCTGCCGCTTCCGGAAGGCGGCAAGGCGGTCGCCCGGCTGTATGACCGGGTGGAAGCCTTCGAGCGGAAGTATCCGGACTCCAACGTGTTCGAGGAGATCGGGCGTCTGACCCGCCACTACCTGTACGACCCCAATTCGCCCGTCCGGAACGAAGACCTGTACCTTTCCTTCGTCGAGCGGCTGGGGGCCTCCGACCTCATCGACAACGGCTACCGGATGGGATATGAGTGGGACGCCCGGATGTGCCGGCTCAACCGCGTGGGCACCCCGGCGACGGATTTCGCCTTTACGGACACCCGCGGCCGCATCCGTACGCTGTATGGCGTGAAGGCCGACTATACGGTCCTGATCTTCGGGAACCCCGGCTGCAACGCCTGCCAGGAGATGATGGCCGCCATGTCCTCCACCCCTGAGATCGCCGCCCTCGTCGACAGTGGCCGGATCCAGGTCGTGGACATCTACATCGACCAGGAAATCGACCAGTGGAAGGCCCACATCGACGAATACCCTGCCGCCTGGATCAACGGGTACGACCATGGTTATACCATCCGCACGGACCTCCTGTACAACGTCCGCGGTATCCCTTCCATCTACCTGCTGGACGCCTCCAAGACCGTCCTCATGAAAGACGCCGTCCAGGAAAAGGTCCTGACGGCGCTCATGAATCTGTAAGGGGCCGGGAAACCGGCCTACAGCAGCAGGTTCGTCAGGAACACCGCCACGATGCCCACGGGGGCGACGAAACGGAGCAGGAACCAGACGGTTCCGAAGAGGCGCGTGTTCGCACGGAGCGTGCCGCTGTTGGTGAATTCGTCATAGACGTCGGCCCGGGACATTTTCCAACCCACGAAGAGCGTGAACAGCAGGCCGCCGGCCGGCAGGAGCCAGTCGGAGCAGAGCTTGTCCAGAAAGTCGAAGATGCTGTTGCCCAGGATTTTGACTTGTGCCAGCGGACCGAAGGACAGGCTGCACAGCACGCCTACCAGCCACGCGAATGCCGTGATGGCGAGGACGGCCGACCCGCGGCGCATCCCCTTCTCCTCCGTCAGATAGGCTACGCCCACCTCCATCATGGAAATGGCCGATGTCAGCGCCGCGACGAGGATGGTCACGAAGAAGATGATGGCGATGGCCGCGCTGAGCCAGGGAACGTCGGCGCCCATCTTGTGGAAGATGTAAGGGAGGGTGTCGAAGACGAGGCCCGGTCCGGCGCCGGGTTCGATGCCCGCGGCGAAGACGGCCGGCATCACCGCGAAGCCTGCGATGACGGCGAACAGGAGGTCGGACACGGCCGTCCCCACACCCGAGACGAGGATGTTCTCGTCCTTCCGCATGTAGGAAGCGTAGGTCAGGATGGTGCCCACCCCCAGGGACAGCGAGAAGAAGGCCTGGCCCATGGCGGCGGCGACCGCGTGGGCATCGACCTTGGAGAAATCCGGCTTGAGCAGGTAGGAGACGCCCTCCCCGGCGCCCGGCAGGGTGACGGAATAGACGGCCAGGGCGACGATGAGCACGAACAGGACCGGCATCGTCACCTTCGTGAACCCTTCGATGCCTTTCTTCACCCCGGCCAGGACGATGCCGGCGACCAGGAGCATGAAGATCGTATGGACGGCGACCGGGCCGCCTGCCGAAGAGATGAAGGAGGCGAAAAATCCCTGGATATCAGAGGCTTCCGCTTTCGTGAAGTCCAGGCACACCGCCTTGAACAGGTATTCCACCGACCATCCGCCCACGACGCTGTAGTAGCTCAGGATGATGATGGGCGAGACGACCGTGAACAGCCCCAGCCATTTCCAGCGCGTTCCGGGCGCGAGTTTCTCCATCGCCCCGAAGGTCCCCTGCCGGCTGCGGCGGCCGATGACGGTCTCCGCAAAGAAGATGGGCAGGACCAGGATGAAGCTGGACAGCATGTACAGGATGATGAACGCCGCGCCGCCGTGCTCCCCCACCATGTAGGGGAAGCGCCAGATGTTGCCGAGGCCGACGGCGCTGCCGGCCATCGCCATGATCACCGCAAAGCGGCTGCCGAAACTCTCACGGGGGGTCATAACAGGTTGGAAATGAACAGGACCGCCACGCCAATGGGGGCGACGAAGCGGATCAGGAACCAGAAGAAATCGAACAGGCGGGCGTTCCAGACCTTGGTGCCGCCGTTGGTGAACTCGTCCCGGACATCGTCCCGGGACATCTTCCAGCCCACGAACAGGACCACGAGGAGGCCGCCCAGGGTGAGGAGGACGTTGGAGGCGAAGGTGTCGGCGAAGTCGAACAGGCCCAGGCCGAAGATCCGGATGTCCGCCAACGGGCCGAAGGACAGACTGCACACGGCCCCCACCGCCCCGGTCAGGAAGAACAGCAGGACGCAGGCCCATCCCCGCTTCATGCCCCGCTCCTCCGTCAGATACGCGACACCCACCTCGATCAGCGAGACGGACGAGGTCAGGGCGGCGAACAGGATGGTCAGGAAGAACAGGATGGCGGCGGCGGAACTGAGCCAGGGCATCTCCAGGCCCATCTGCGCGAAGATGTACGGCAGGGTGTCGAAGATGAGGCCCGGGCCGCTGGCCGGTTCGATGCCCGCCGCAAACACGGCCGGCATGATGGCCACACCGGCGAGGAGGGCGAACAGGAGGTCGGAGACCGCGGTCCCCAGGCCGGAAACCAGCAGGTTCTCTTTCTTGCTCACGTAGGAGGAATAGGTGATGATGATGCCCATGCCCAGCGACAGCGAATAGAAAGACTGCCCCACGGCATCCAGGCAGGTATGGATCGTAACTTTCGAAAATTCAGGCTTGAACATGTACGTAAGGCCCTTCTGCGCCCCCGGCAGGGACACCGAGTAGCCGGCGATCAGGACCACCAGCACGAACAGCACCGGCAGGCAGATCTTGCTGAACTTCTCGATGCCGGACTTCACACCCAGCGCCACGATGGCCACCGTCACGGCCAGGAACGCCAGATGGAAGGCCAGCGGGGTCCAGGTCCGGGAGATGAACCGGCCGAAGGAGCCGCTCACCGCATCCGGGGTCTGATGGATGAAGTCCAGCCGGAGCGCCTGGACCAGGTATTCCAGCGACCAGCCGCCCACGACGCTGTAGTAGGACACGATCCACAGGGGGGTGAACACCATCAGGAACCCCAGCCACTTCCATTGGGAGCCCGGCGACAGTTTGCGGATGGCACCCCGGCAGTTCGCCCCGCTCCGCCGCCCGATCACGGATTCGGCGAAAAAGATGGGCAGGGAAATCACCAGGGTGGCGACGACATAGATGATGACGAAGGCGGCACCCCCGTCCTGGCCCACCAGGTAAGGGAAGCGCCAGATGTTGCCCAGGCCGATCGCCGACCCGGCCAACGCCATGATGACGGCCATCCGGCCGCCGAAGTGTTCTCGGTTTTTCATTTGTCTCGTCCGTTCAGACAGGCCGGCCAGGGTTGGGGAGGGGCCGGGGTTCCTGCCTGTCAGTTGCGCTTATATACTACGAATTCGTAGGTGATGCCCGTTTCCGGGTCCGTCTGCAGGTCGCTGCGGGAATCGACGCGCCAGAGAGCGGGGTCGATTTCCGGGAAGAACGCATCGGCGTCCTCCGGGGTGTCGTGCACATGCGTAATATACATCGTATCAACCACTTCCATCGCCTCAGCGTAGGTGTAGGCCCCGCCGATGACGAAGGCCTTGGGGGATTCCTTCGCTTCGCTCGGAATGGCGGCCGCGGCGAAGGCGGCGTCCAGGCTGTCCACGACGGTCACCTCGGCCGGGGCTTCCGGCCAGGGGAAGAGGGAGATGACGATATTGCGCCGCCTGGGGAGCGGGCGGCCGATGGACTGGAAGGTCATCCAGCCCATGATGACGGCGTTGCCGGTGGTCTGCTGCCGGAAATACTTCATGTCGCCCGGCAGGTTCCACAGCAGGGCGTTCTTGCGGCCGATGGCGTTGTTGTCGGCGATGGCGACGATCAGGCATTTTTCCATAGGGCGGAGTCTGTGTTAAACGGCGACGGGCGCCTTGATGGCCGGCCACGGATCGTAGCCTTCCAGGGTGAAATCCTCGTACTTGAAATCAAAGAGGGACCGGACCTCCGGGTTCAGCCGCATCCGCGGGAGCGGACGGGGTTCGCGGGAAAGCTGGGTGGCCACCTGCTCGAAGTGGTTCCGGTAGATGTGCGTGTCGCCCGTCGTGTGGACGAACTCGCCCGGCTGAAGACCGCACACCTGCGCGATCATCATCGTCAGGAGGGCGTAGGACGCGATGTTGAAAGGAACGCCCAGGAACACGTCGGCGCTCCGCTGGTACAGCTGGCAGGACAGCTTCCCGTCCGCCACGTAGAACTGGAACAGGCAGTGGCAGGGAGGCAGGGCCATCTTGTCCACCTCCGCCGGGTTCCAGGCGGTCACCAGCATCCTCCGGGAGTCCGGATTCCGCTTAATCGTGTCGATGACCATCGAAAGTTGGTCGATGGCCCGTCCGTCCGGAGCGGGCCAGGAGCGCCACTGGTGGCCATAGACCGGGCCCAGGTTGCCGTCGGCATCGGCCCACTCGTCCCAGATGGTGACGCCGTGGTCCTGGAGATACTTCACGTTCGTATCGCCCGCGATGAACCAGAGGAGTTCGTAGATGATGGACTTCAGGTGCACCTTCTTGGTGGTCAGGAGGGGGAAGCCCTCCGACAGGTCGAACCGCATTTGGTAGCCGAACACGCTCTGCGTGCCGGTTCCGGTCCGGTCCTCCTTCATGACGCCGTGGGCGCGGATATGTCTCAGCAGGTCCAGGTATTGTTTCATATGGTTGCAAATGTACGAATTATTCCCTAAAAAAGAGTATATTTGTCCGATAGGAACTGACACTAAACACGTACTGATATGGAAATCACGAAAGAATGTTGGGGACAGTCCCCTGACGGAAAGGAAATCTACCGCTATACCCTGAAGAACGCCTCCGGAGCCTATGTCCAGCTGGGCAGCGTGGGCGCGGCCATCGTCTCCGTCGTCGTCCCGGACAGGGAGGGGAAGCTGGACGACGTGGTCCTGGGTTATCCCAACGCCCTGGACTACTTCGCCGACGGTCCCTGCGCCGGCAAGGTGCCCGGCCGCTTTGCGAACCGCATCGCCAAGGGAAAGATCACGGTGGAAGGCGTGGAATACACCCTCCCCGTCAACAACGGCCCCAACCATCTGCATGGCGGCCCCGCCGGCTTCCAGAACCAGGTGTGGGACAGCCGCATCGAGGGTGACGCCGTGGAGTTCATGTATTTCTCCGAGGACGGTGAGGCCGGTTATCCGGGCAACGTGAAGGTCGTCGCCCACTATGAGTGGAGCGAGGAGAACGAGCTCAAGCTCATCCTCACGGCCGAAACCGACGCCCCCACCGTGGTGAACCTCACGAACCATGTCTATTTCAACCTGGACGGCGAAGGCTCCGGAACGGTCCTCGACCACAAGCTGGAACTGAATGCCTCCCAGTATCTTCCGACGGATCCCACCCAGATTCCCCTGGGCGAACCGGCCGACGTCGCCGGTACGCCGATGGACTTCGTGGAGGCCAAGCCCATCGGCCGGGACATCCATGCGGACTTCGAGGCCCTCAGGATCGGCAAGGGCTATGACCACTGCTGGCTCATCGACGGCGCCATGCCCGGACAGCTGTCCTCCGCTGCGGAGCTCTGGGGTGCGAAATCCGGCCGCAAGGTGGAGGTTTTCACCACCCAGCCCGCCGTGCAGGTCTATACCGGAAACTGGCTCAAGGGCTGCCCGAAGGGCAAGTCCGGCCGTGAATACGAGGATTACGACGCCGTCGCCATCGAGTGCCAGCACACGCCCGACGCACCCAACCAGCCGCAGTTCCCGACGACCCTCCTCCGCCCCGGCGAAGTGTACGAAGAGGCCATCATCTGGGCCTTTACGGCATAAGGGATACGCCCGGTCCGGCCGGGCAGGATGGACTTACACCCCTAGCTCGTCCTTCATGGCGCGGAGCGCGTCGAAGGCCTGCAGGGGTGTCATGTTATTGAGGTCCAGGCCCTTGAGGCGGTCCCGGAGGGATTCCAGCAGCGGGTCGTCCAGCTGGAACATGGAGAGCTGGATGGAGCCGTCCTTCTCCACGCGGCCTTCCTTGGTCGTGTGGGGCTTGACGGGGGTGAGGGCGCCGATGGCGTCCAGCGCCTGCGAATTCTCCAGGGCCTTGAGGGTGCGTTCGGCGCTTTCGAGCACCGGGGCGGGCATGCCGGCCATGCGGGCCACGTGGATGCCGAAGCTGTGGGCCGATCCGCCTTCCTTGATCTTCCGCAGGAAAATCACCTCCTTCCCCACCTCCTTCACGGTCACGTGGAAGTTCCTGACGCGGGGGAAAAGGCCTTCCAGGTCGTTGAGTTCATGGTAATGGGTGGCGAAGAGCGTCTTCGCACCCTTTCCGTACTCGTGGATGTACTCCACGATGCCCCGGGCGATGGACATGCCGTCGTAGGTGGAGGTGCCGCGTCCGATCTCGTCCAGCAGCACCAGCGAACGGGCGGACAGGTTGTGCAGGATCATCGACGTTTCCAGCATCTCCACCATGAAGGTGGATTCGCCGCGGGAAATGTTGTCCGTCGCCCCCACACGGGTGAACAGCTTGTCGAACCAGCCGATCCGGGCCGATGCCGCCGGGACGAAGGACCCCGTCTGCGCCATCAGGACGATAAGGGCCGTCTGCCGCAGGAGGGCGGATTTACCCGCCATGTTCGGACCGGTCAAAATAATGATCTGCTGCGACTTGGAGTCCAGGAAGACGTCGTTCGGGACGTATTCCTCTCCCGCCGGCATGAGTGTTTCGATGACCGGATGGCGGCCCGCCTTGATATCCAGCACCAGGGAGTCGTCCATCTCGGGACGGCAGTAATGCCGCAGGGCCGCCTGTTCGGCGAAACCCGCGAGCATGTCCAGCAGCGCGAGGATGCGGCTGTTCTTCTGGATGTCCGTGATGTGGTCCTGGATATGGGCGATGAGGGCCGCGTAGATCCGCGTCTCGATCTCGTAAATGCGGCTTTCGGCCGTGACGATCTTCTCTTCGTACTCCTTGAGCTCCTCGGTGATGTAGCGCTCGGCGCTCACCAGCGTCTGCTTGCGGATCCACTCCGGCGGGACTTTGTCCCGGAAGGTGTTGCGGACCTCGATATAGTAGCCGAAAACGTTGTTGTACGCAATCTTGAGGGAGGGGATGCCGGTGCGTTCGGCCTCGCGCTGCTGCATCTGCAGGAGGTAGTCCTTCCCGCTGCCGGACAGTCCGCGCAGCTCGTCCAGTTCCTCGTCCACGCCTTCCGCGATGACCGGCCCCTTGCCGATCTGGGCGGCCGGATCCGGATCCAGCGTCCGGACGATCTCGCCCAGGATCTTCCCGCAGCCCACCAGGCCCCGGACCAGTTTGTCCACGGCCTCGCAGCCCTGGCCCTGGCACGCTTCGCGGATGGGTTCCATCCGGGCGAGGCCGCGGCTCAGCTGCAGGATTTCCCGCGGGAGGGCCTTGCCGTTTGCGATGCGGCCGAGGATCCGGTCCAGGTCGCCCATCTGGCCGAGCGACTCCTGCACCTGCTGCAGCGTGTCGGGGTGCTCCACGAAGAACTGCACGATGTCGTAGCGCTGCGAAAGCTTCTTCCGGTCCAGCAGCGGCATCGCCAGGGAGGTCCGGAGCATCCGGGCGCCCATGGGCGAGGAGCACTTGTCGATGGTCTCCACGAGGGAGACGCCCTCGCGTCCCGCCGCACTCTGGAAGACCTCCAGGTTGCGGAGGGTGAACTGGTCCATCCACACGAACTTGCCTTCGTCGATGCGGCTGAGGGTGGAGATGTTCCTCAGGCCCGCATGCTGCGTCTGCTCCAGATAGACCATCAGGGCGCCGGCGGCGCATAGGCCCAGCGGCATCGTGTCCACGGCGAAGCCCTTGAGGCTGTCCACGCGGAGCTGCCGCTTGAGCTTTTCCACGGCGGCGTCGTACACGAAGGCCCATTCGTCCAGGCTCGTGACGTAGTAGTCCCCGAACCGGTCCCGGATCCCCCGTTCGTAGCTCCGGGGAACGACCAGTTCCTTGGGGGAGAGCGAGCCCATCAGCGTGCCGATGTACTCCAGCGAGCCCTGCGCCACCTGGAACTGTCCCGTGGACACGTCCAGGAAGGCGGCGCCCACGCCTTCGCGGTCGAAGGCGAGCCCGCACAAGAAGTTGTTCTCCTTGACCTCCAGCATGTTCTCGCCGAAGGAAATGCCGGGCGTGACGATTTCCGTCACCCCGCGCTTGACGAGTTTCTTCGCGAACTTCGGGTCCTCCAGCTGGTCGCAGATGGCAACCTTGAAGCCGGCGCGGACCAGTTTCGTGAGGTAGTTCTCGATGGCGTGGTGGGGGAAGCCGGCCATGGGGATGGGCCCCTTGTCGCCGTTGGATTTTTTCGTCTGCACGAGCCCGAGCACGCGGGACGCCGTCACGGCGTCGTCCGAGTAGGTTTCGTAGAAATCGCCCACCCGGTACAGCAGCAGCGCCTCGGGGTGCTGTGCCTTGACCTCGAAGAACTGCTTGATCAGGGGAGTGTCTTCCGCCATCTTCGCCATGTCCGTATTGCTTTGGAGAAACATGCAAAGATACGATTTTTTACTTAACTTTGTGAGTTATGAAACGTGTCCTCGTCATCACCTATTATTGGCCCCCGTCCGGCGGGTCTGGAGTCCAGCGGTGGGTGAAGTTTGCGAAGTACCTGCCCCTGGAGGGGTGGCAGCCGGTTATCTATACGCCTGAGAATCCGGAATATACGGCCATCGACCATACCCTGGAGGCGGAAATCCCGCACAGCGCGGAAATCCTCCGCCGCCCCATCACCGAGCCGTACAATATCTACCGCAAGCTGATGGGCAAGGGCGCCTCGACGGACATGAAGACCCTTACGGCCGGGGCTTCCAAGGGGGAGGTCACGGAGATTTCCTCCGGGAAGAAGTCGTGGAAGCAGCGCCTGTCGCTGTGGATCCGCGGCAACCTGTTCGTCCCGGACCCCCGCGTGGGCTGGGTGCGTCCGAGCGTGGGTTTCCTGAAGAAGTATCTGGCGGAACATCCTGTCGATGTGATCGTTACGACCGGTCCGCCGCATTCGATGCACCTGATCGGACAGCGGCTGCACCGGGAACTCGGGATTCCGTGGATCCCCGATTTCCGCGACCCGTGGAGCCGGATGTACTACCTCAAGCACCTGCCGATGTCGGCCCGCACCTGGAAGAAGCTCCGCGCGATGGAGCAGTCCGTCCTGGACGAATGCTCCACCGTGCTGGCGGTCACGCCGCTCGTGCAGGAGGAGTTCCAGGCGCAGACATCGACCCCCGTCGCGATGATCACCAACGGCTTTGACGGCGGCGATTTCGAGCAGACCGTGGAGCCGGACGGATTCTTCAACATCGTACACACCGGCCTTTTTGCGGCCGACGGCAATCCGCTGAACCTTTGGAAAGTGCTGGGAATCAAGGCCTGGGCCGACGCAGACTTCAAAAAAGCGCTCCGGATCCGGCTCGTGGGCAAGGTGGACCGCGAGGTGTATGCCGCCATCGCGGAGGCCGGGCTGATGGACCATGTCGTGGACCTGGGCTACAAGGACCACCTGACGGCCGTCCGGGAGCAGCTGGCGGCCACCGTCCTGGTGCTTCCGCTGCGCAACGACCCGCAGTACCGGCCCATCCTGCCCGGCAAGCTCTTCGAGTATCTCGCCTCGCGGCGGCCGGTCCTGGGCATCGGCCAGGAGGACGGGGCCATGGCCCGCGTCCTCGCCGACACCGGCGCCGGCATCACCGCCGGCTGGGACAACCGGGACGCCATGCGCTCCTTCATCGACCAGGCCTGGGAACAGCACAAGGCCGGCGGCGTTCCGTCCGTCGCGGGCGACATCGCCCGTTTCTCCCGCCGCAACCTCACCCGCGAGCTCGCCGCCCTGCTGGAGCGGGTCTCCATCGACAAAAACCAATCCCATGAATAAGACCCTCCTGAAAAGTATCTGCATCGGCCTCGGTGCGGTCGTGCTGTTCCTCGGACTCAGCTACGGCTTCGTGCCGCAGGTGCTCCGCGGGCAGATCGTGAACCAGAGCGACATATCGGGCTATATCGGCATGTCGCACGAGATGAGCGAGTGGAACGCCGCACATCCGGACGACCCCACGTACTGGACGGATTCCATGTTCGGAGGCATGCCCACGACGGCGATCTCCACGCAGAACGGCGGGGACTGTACGCAGGCGCTCTATGACTTGCTCCTCACGGGCAAGCGTCCGGCGACCTACCTGTTCATCGCCCTGCTGGGCGCGTTCCTGCTGATGCTTTCGCTGGGAGTGAGCTGGCCGCTGGCCGTCGGCGGCGCCGTGGCCGTGGCGTTCTGCTCGTACAACTTCCAGATCATCCAGGTGGGCCACAACACCAAGATGCAGGCGATCGCCTTCTTCCCGTGGGTGCTCGCCGCATTGGTGTACACCTACCGGAGCGCCGATGCCAAGAAGCGCGCCCTGGCGAAAATGATGCTCGGCGCGGCCCTGTTCGGCGTGGCGCTGAGCCTCCAGATCAAGGCGAACCACCAGCAGATCACTTACTATCTGGCCATCCTGGTGCTGCTGTACGCGCTGGTGGAGTTCATCGACATCCTGGTGCGCCGCAAGGACCGTCTGGGCCGGTTCTTCCTCGCATCGGCCCTGCTGCTTGTGCTGGGCGGGGCGGGCATTGCGACCAACGTGAACAAGCTTCTGCCCCTGGCGAAATACACCCCGCACACCATGCGCGGCGGCTCCGAGCTCACGCAGGACGGCGCCGTGAAGGGCGGCGGGCTGGACCTGGACTATGCGACGGCGTGGTCCTACGGCTGGGAGGAGCTCCCGAACCTGATGATTCCGAACTTCAACGGAGGCGCATCGGCCCAGGCCGTGGATCCGGCGAAGTCCGAGACCATCCAGCTCCTCAGGCGGGCCGGCCAGCCGAACACCCGTGAGATCGCGAAGGCCCTGCCGATGTACTGGGGCCCCCAGCCCTTCACCGCCGGACCCATGTACATGGGCGCCATCACGGTGTTCCTGTTCATCCTGGGCCTGTTCCTGTACAAGGGAAAGGAGAAATGGTGGATCATCGCGGGGACGGTCCTGGCCGTGCTGATGGCCGTGGGCAGTCATTTCATGGCCTTCACCAAGCTCTGTTTCAACGTCTTGCCGCTGTATAACAAGTTCCGGACGGTGTCCATGGCCCTCGTCGTCCTGCAGGTGACCCTGCCCATGCTGGGCTTCCTCACCCTGGACCGGATCGTCAGGGGCGGCTATGACCGGAAGGATTTCCTCCGCAAGAGCGGCATCGCCTTCGCCCTCACCGGCGGGCTGAGCCTGCTGCTGTTCCTGATCCCGACGCTGGCCGGCGATTTCACCTCCGCCTCCGATGCCGGTCAGCAGGATGTCCTCGTGGAAGCCTTCCAGAAGGACCGCATCGCCCTGCTGCGCCAGGACGCCCTCGTCTCGTTCATCCTCATCGCCGTCGCGTGGGCTCTCCTTCTCTGGGCCATCCTGCCCAAGGAGGCGCCGCGGTACCGGAAGCTCATTGCCGGAGTGGCCGTCTGCGCCCTCGTCGCGGTGAACCTTTTCGCCGTGGGCAAGCGCTACCTCAACGCCGACCATTTCACCACCCCGAAGGATTTCAACAAGCCCTTCGCCGAGCGTCCCGTGGACCAGATGGTCAAGGCCGACCCGGATCCGTCCTACCGCGTCCTGGACCTGAGTGTCAATGTGTTCAACTCCTCGGTCCCGTCCTACCACCACAAGAGCGTGGGCGGTTATTCCCCGGCCAAGCTCCAGCGGTACCAGGACCTGATCGAGCACTATCTGACCGGCGAGATCAATGCCATCTACGGGTCCATGCAGGACGCCGAGACCATTGACGACGTGGAGGCGGGTCTGCCGTCCACGCCGGTTCTCAATGCATTGAACACCCGGTATATCATCATCGGCGGAGACTATGCGCCGGTCGTGAACGGGAAGGCCTTTGGCAACGCCTGGTTCGTCGATGAGGCCGTCCCGGCCGCGACGCCCGACGAGGAGATTGCCTTCCTGGGCAGTGTGGACCTGCGGCGGCAGGCGGTCATCGGCCAGGATATGGGGGCCGTAGCGGCGGCTCCGGCCGACAGTTCCGACACCATCGTCCTGACCTCCTACGCCCCGAACGAGCTCCGCTACCATTACAAGGCGTCCGGCGACCGCCTTGCCGTTTTCAGCGAAATCTATTATCCCGACGGCTGGAAGGCCACGGTGGACGGCGCCCCGGCCGATGTCCTGCGGGCCGACTGGACGCTGCGTGCGATGGCGCTCCCCTCCGGCGAGCACGACATCGTCATGCGTTTCGCGCCCGATTCCTACCGCGTGGGTGCCGGCGTCTCCCGTGCCTCCTCCATCACGCTGATCCTGCTGCTCCTCCTCTCTGTCGCCGGCCTTTTCCTCCCGGCCCGAAAGAAATGAAACGTCTGATTTTAGCTATTCTGGCCCTTTCCGCGGGCTTTTCCGCCATGGCGCAGGGCGTCCGTAAGACGGCGGAGGAGTTCAACAGGATGTCCCGCCGCGACACCTCGCTGGTGGTGCTGCACGGCGTGGTGTCCCGGCCGCGTGCCAACGACACGCGCGGGGTGTTCTATCTGGAAGACGAAACGGGCGAGGCCTACATCTACGGCCTCGTGGACGGCCGCCCGGGCTCGAACCAATCGTTTGCCCAGATGGGCATCGTCCCCGGTGACACGCTCACCGTTTCCGGCCGCCGTACGGTCTATAACGGCAGGACCATCGAAATGGCCGGCGGACACCTGCTCCGCAAGGCCGACGGGCCCGACCATGCGGCGATGGCCGAGCGCATGAAAGCGCCGGACCAGTGGCCCACCTTCAAAGGCAAGGATGCCAACGCCTTCTCGTCCTGGGTGACGGCCCGCCTGAAATATCCGAAAGATGCCAAGGCCGCCCACATCGACGGGATCGTCCATCTCAGATTCGTCGTGGGCACGAACGGCGGGATCCAGGAAGTCGAGGTGGTGAAGGGCGTTTTCCCTTCGCTGGATGCCGAAGCGGTCCGCGTCGTCAAGAGTTCCCCGAAATGGAAACCGGCCATCAAGGACGGCCGCCCCGTCCGCATGGCCTATGACTTCCCCGTCATCTTCGAAATCCCGGAATAGGCGGCCGTATTATTTCAGCGCCTTTTCGATCTGGCGGGAGAGGCTCTGCCAGTGGGCCTGGGTGGCGGAGTCGGAGGACTTGGCCTTCGCGGCGCGCTTCTGGAGGTCCAGGAGCTGGCCCAGGAGGAGCGTGCGGCCGTCGGTGTTCGCCGCGGCGGGGCTGTTCACCACGTCCAGGGCGACGGTCACGTACCGGCGCTGGAGGTAGCGGCGGTAGCTGTCGGTCGCGCGGCCCTTGTAGAGTTCCTCGAAGACCATGCCGGCGAGGTCGTTCAGGTATTCCTGGGGCGCGTAGTTGCCGGCGCCGTAGGTCGCGAACTGCTCCATGCGCGTGAGTTTCTGGATGTTCAGGAGGCCCGACGCACTCACGACATTGTTCACGAGGGTGTACAGGTAGGAATCCGGGCGGTCGGTAAGGTTGAAGATCCAGGGCTGCTCCACGAGCCAGGACGGCTTGCGGAACAAATTGTCATTGAGCCAGTCCAGCGCCCGCTTCTGGCGGTCCTTCGGGACCGGGGCGTACTTGTCCACCCCCGGCTGCTCGATGCTGTGGTTCGTGACGAAACGGCCGCCGATGTTCGCGGACACATGGCCCAGGTAGCGGTTGTACTGGCCGGTGAGGGCGGTGTACATCCGGGAGAGGTTCTCGTACTGGTTTCCCTCCTCGGCATTCCATTCCGGAAGCTGGCCGATGACGCGCTTGAGATTGGCGATGCCGTAGTTGCTGGCCGTGACGGCGTCGTCGCCGAGGTCCTCGCGCTGGGCGCGCGGGTCGGAGTCGGAGCCCTCGCCGCCGAACCAGAGTTCGGGGTGCGCCGCGAGCCGTTCGATGATCACCCGGTTCCACCAGAGGTGGTCCTCCTTCGGGGTCTTGAACTCCGTGGGCTTGTAGCCGTATTCGATGGCCCACTTGTCATAGTCGTTGATCCGGGGATACAGCCCGTCCTTGCCGATGCCGTCCTCCGGCTGGGCCACGTAATTGAAACGGGCGTAGTCCATGATGGACACGGTGTGGCCGTGCTTTTCCACCCATTCCTTGTCGCGGAGCTTCTCCACCGGGGTGAAGCTGCTGGAGCCCATGTTGTGCCGCAGGCCCAGCGTATGGCCCACCTCATGGGAGGAGACGAAGCGGATGAGGTCGCCCATGAGTTCGTCGTCGTACTTGAAGGAACGGGCGCGCGGATCCACGGCGCCGGCCTGCACCTGGTACCAGTCGTGGACCAGGGTCATCACGTTGTGGTACCAGCCGATATGGCTTTCCAGGATCTCGCCGGAGCGGGGGTCATGGACATTGGGTCCATAGGCGTTGGCAATCGGGGAGGCGAGGTAGCGGATCACGGAGAACCGGGCGTCCTCCATGCTCATGTCGGGACGGTCCTCCGGCCATTCCTCGGCCCGGATGGCGTTCTTCCATCCGGCCTGCTCGAAGGCTTTCTGCCAGTCGTTTACGCCGGCGATGAGGTACGGCCGCCACTGCTTCGGCGTGGCCGGGTCGATGTAATAGACGATGGGTTTGACCGGCTCCACGAGTTCGCCCCGCTTCTGCTTCTCCACGTCCTCCGGACGGGCTTCCAGGCGCCAGCGGGTGATGAAACGCATCCGCTCCACGGCCTGCTGGCCGTCGGCGAAGCGGCTGTAGCCGTCGGCGAAGTAGCCTACGCGGGCGTCGAACAGACGCGGCTGCATGGGCACTTCCGGCAGGAGGACCATGGACGTGTTGAGGACGAGGGTCACCACGCCGGCCTCATTCCCGGCGGGAAGGGTCGATGCCGTCCGGGCGGGACCCGTGGCGGGCGTCGCCGGGGCGTTGTAGGCGAAGGTCTTGGTAACCGTCACTTCCGTGTTGAGGGGATAGGTCCGGATGCTCTCGATGAAGCTCGCATCGGCCTTGAGGTTCCCCAGGTTGTAGGATTTCTTGACGCGCGGACTCAGCGAGAAGGGCTGCGTGTCCCCCTCGAACAGGGAGGTCACTTTCACGCGGGTGCAGCCCGGGGCCGACTTTTTCTCGGGTTTGAGCGATGCCACGATCGGGCTTTCGGAGCTCGCCCGGACGGCCAGCGCGATGTCGTCGCCCTCATCGGCATGGACCGTATAGGTGTCCACCCTGAGAAGGAGGTTCCCGTTGGAGGCTTTCTCCCAGTAAACCATGCGGTTCTGGAGCATTTCCCCGCCGTATTCGGAGGCGCCGGACGTGTGGTTCACGAAGCGCGTGACGGCGAGGATCCGGCGGCCCAGGAGGCTGTCCGGCACGTCGAAGTACCAGTCCTTCTCATGGTGCGAAACCCCGACGAGCCCGGCGGTGACCGTCAGCTCGGGTTCGGGTTCTTTCTTCTGGGTGTCGCCGGCCTCGGTTTTCTTCTCGGGGCGGGGGCCGGGTTTCTGCGCCTGGGAGGCTGGAGCCGCGACGACGAGCAGTGCCACGGCGGCAAGGAGGAGTCGTTTTGTCATATCCGCCGGTCTTATTTCGTGCCGAAGATGCGGTCGCCCGCATCCCCGAGGCCCGGGACGATGTAGGCGTTCTCGTTGAGGTGGTCGTCCACCGCAGCGAGGTAGATGTCCACGTCCGGATGCGCTTCCTGCACCTTGGCGATGCCTTCCGGCGCGCCCACCAGGCACATCAGGCGGATGTGCTTGCAGCCGCGCTCCTTGAGCATCGCGAGGGCGTCGCAGGCGCTGCCGCCGGTGGCGAGCATCGGGTCGGTCACGATGACCGTACGCTTCTGGATATCCTCGGGAAGCTTGCAGTAATAGACGACGGGCTTGTGCGTCTCCTCGTTGCGGTACAGGCCGATGTGGCCCACCTTGGCGACGGGGACCAGGGTCTGCAGGCCATCGACCATGCCCATGCCTGCGCGCAGGATCGGGACGATGGCGAGTTTCCGTCCGGAAACCATCTTCGCCGTCATCTTGCAGATGGGCGTTTCAATCTCCACATCCTCCAGGGGGATGTCGCGGGTGACCTCGTATCCCATCAGGAGGGCGATCTCCTTGAGCAGTTCCCTGAAATCCTTGGATCCGGTTTCCTTCATGCGCATGATGGTCAGCTTGTGCTGGATCATCGGATGGTCGATTACATGCAATTGGCTCATGTCTGTGTTATCGGTTATGGTTCTTGGGACAAAGATACTCAATTTTTACCGGAGACGGAAGCGTTTCGACCGGCGGGAGGCGCTCCCGGCGTAGAAATCCACGTGGATGTCCCGGCTGCCGACGGACAGCTTGTAGGAACCGGCGGCGTCGGCCCAGCTGTAGCGGCGGATGCCGGGGCGGTACTCGTTGAAGATGTCCTGGACGGGACCGGGCTGGCCGAGCTCGGGCTTGGACGCGACGAGCAGGCTGCCGTAGCCCTCCGGCGCGGAGACTTTCTCCGTCCAGGCGCCCTGGGATTCCTTGGCCCATACGCTGGACATGGTCATCTGCGTGATCCGGCCGCCGTCTCCGTACCAGTCCAGCAGTTCGGTCTTGTGGGTGTGTCCGCACAGGACGATGCTCTCGCGGGAAGCCAGGAGCCGGCGGACATACCGGCGCTCCTCCGCCCTTGTGTCCTCACGGTTCCCCAGCAGGAACCACCACCAGTAGGACGCGCTGTCGTACGGGAAAACCGGGCTGTGGACGATGACGAAGGTGTGGCGGGCGCCATCGGCCTCCGCGAACAGGCGGTCGATCTTCTCCACGTCCGGATGGCTGAAATCCAGGACGACATAGGCGTCGTCGCCCATGTTGAACAGGAAGTTCGTGTCGGTGATGTCCAGGCCCAGTTCCCGGGACATCCGGGCGGGCATGTAGTCGTGGTAGGCCTGCGTGACGACAGCGTCGTCGTTGCCCCGGAGGTCGTGGTTGCCGGCCACGGTGACGAAGGGGAGGTCAGGTGCCAGGTCCTGCTTGAATAGGTTCATGGCGTCGTCCAGGAACTGCCGGTGGATCTCCGCCGTGGCGGTGTCGCCCTGGATCAGGTCGCCCATCTGCAGGACGAAGCGGGTGTCGTCGTCCACCAGGCAGGCGGCACGCTTCACGAGGTCCGGGCAGCGTCCGGCCCACATGTTTCCGTTGCGCACGAACTCCTTGCGGTGGTTCGCCTCCCGCTTGGGATTGGGGTCCGTATATCCGGCGTGATACTTCTCCGGGTCGGCCGCGTCATAGTGCGTGTCGCCCAGGATGACGACGTTGTATTTCCGCCCGCTCCGGGCGAAGGCCTCGGTGGAGCGGCCCAGCAGGGAGGCGCTGACCACCGCCCCGGCCGAAAACTTGAAAAAGTCTCTTCTGTCCATGGTCTGCTTGGTTCAGACCGTAAAGTTAGGAATTTTCCCGGAAAGGTTCCTGCCGCCTCAGGGGAAGTTTCTTTCCGTAAGTGAGCATGCGCCAGACCCATTCCACGGGGCCGTAGGCGAAGGGACGGAGCCAGAGGATGCTGAACAGCACCTGGAAGGCATAGACGCCCAGGGCGATGAGTTCCGTCCCCAGCAGGCCTACGCGGTTTCCGAGGCCCAGGCCGATGCCGTAGAACAGCAAGATGCCGATCAGCGACTGGCTGAGGTAGTTCGTGCAGGCGATCCGCCCGGGCTTGGACAGCAGCTGCCAGCCGGGAGCGTTCTCGCTCCGGGCGAACAGCAGCGCGAAGCCCGCGGCATACGCGAAGCCCATGGGGTAGACGCTCAGCAGGTAGAACAGGTCATGGACGACCCGCCCCCAGGGATGGCCCTGCATGGCGCTCCAGGTGTACAGGACGCTGACGGGGAGGCCCAGGGCCAGTCCCCAGGCGAGGATTTTCTTCAGCAGCGGCTTGTTCCCGTCCAGGTCGGCATAGATCCGTTCCCGGCCCATGGCGAAGCCCACGATGAACAGGCCCAGGACCTTGAACAGGCGGTGGCCCGAGACGAACTCCCACATCCGCTCCACGGCGCCCTGGTGCAGGAACTGGAGGACTTCCCGGTAGCTCCGGGCATCGGAAAGCCAGGTGCCGAAATTGGCCTCCGTGATGCCGTACAGGCCGCAGATGCGCCACTGCTCCCGCTCCAGCGGGTCGGCAAGGCGTGACCCGAAAACGGCGTCCAGCAGCACCGGCGCGAGAAAAAGGCCGCCGGCGATCATCAGGAGCTTGTTCAGGGGCAGCTTCCGGAACAGCGGCAGCAGCATCCCGCACACGGCATAGAGCATGAGGATGTCTCCGCTCCAGAGGAAACACAAGTGCAGGAGGCCGATGACAAAGAGCACGCACATCCGCCGGTAGAAGATCCGTACCTTTCCCTCCAGGCGGGAGAGCTGGATGCTGAACCCCATCCCGAACAGGAGCGAGAACAGCGTATAGAACTTTCCGTCCACGAAGAATGTCTGCACGGCCCGGGTAATGACATCCGTCCGGGTCCATGTGGCCGGGTCCGAGAAGGTCCAGAGCGAGAACTCCGGAAAGTTCGCGAGGATGATTCCCAGGATGGCGAAGCCCCGGAGGGCGTCCAGTATGACGTAACGCTTTTTGTGCATGGCAAGTGCAAAGGTAGTGATTTTCAAGGCATTTTTTTGGATTTGGTTTCCGGATTCTTTATCTTTGCATGTTTCGCATATGATATATAAAGGTAAACATGTGCCGATCCGGTCTCTCTCCTGAAATCCTCTTTCGGGAGAAAGTCGCTTATAACCAGTAAATTAATACAAACAAAACAATAAAACCATGAAGAAAAAAACACTTTATGACGCGCCCGAGGCCGAGCTCCTTGTGGTGAGATTTGAGAGGAATATCCTGTCCGGGGAATGGGATAATTCGATCAGGAAAGGAACGAACTGGTCTTCTGATGAACCCGAAGACGGTTATGGACTTGATTAAGGAGGACAGAAAATGAAACAATTATTGAATTCTATGATGCTTCTTGCTGCTGTCGCAGCAACTTTTGCATCCTGCTCGAAAGAGATTGATAATCAGGACGTTGCTCCTTTGATTGGAAAAATGAAGACCGTCACGGTCAAGACCGATATCGAAACCCGTACTACGCTTGATGCCAATCACGAGAATATTGTTTGGAGCACTGGCGATAAGATCAGTATCTTCAATGATGCTGACAAAACCAATCTTGAGGTTGCCTATGTTGCCGGAGGCGATCTGATCGTGGAGGTTCCGGAAGCTACAACGGAAATCTATGCGCATTATCCGTATTTCAGCGGCAATACAAATGGTCCGGAAAGCGTAAGCGTATATATCAAAAACAGTCAGACCCAGACTAATCCCGGCGAACTGGACGGTTACTATTATCCTATGGTTGCCAAGGGTACGGTTTCTGCTGACAATAAAGCACTTATCTCGCTTTATCCTGTTGCTTCCGCCCTGGCGCTGAATATCTATCACACTGGCCTTGAGGGTGAGGAAAGTGTCAAATCCGTCACTGTTACTCCGGCCGCTGCAAATAAGAATTTCATCGGGAGTCAGTCGACCGATGTGACCAAGGACAACATCACCTATACCACAGCTGCCTCTTCCGACCCGATTACCGTCACCCTGACCAACGCTCTTTCTCTTAGCAATACGAAACCTGCTGACAAGCAGAAGTTTGAAGGGCAGATCTATGTTTGTCTTGCCAAGCAGAGCTACGCCAAAGTGAAATTTGAGATTCAGACTACCAAAGGAACGTACACCATTACTTCCAACGATACGCCTTTCGACTGCGAGAACAATGATTTCGTTCCGGTGAATATCAACCTTGCCAAGGCGAAATTTGAAGAGGCAGAAGAACTGTCTGGAACATATGTGATCCTCGCGGAGCATGAATCGGAAGGCGTTAGCACGCTCTATGCAATGGCTAATACGCATAATAATAATTCCAACCGCTTGGATGAGGTTGTGTTTGCCAATGGGACAACTGCAACTGACAACAGAGCTATTGTTTGGAATGTCGCTAAGAGTGGTGATAGTTACATTATTACGGATCTCTCTGGCAAGTATTTGACCGCATCGTCCAGCAATGACGCAAATGTCGGGGCAACAGCGAAATCTTGTTCCATTACTGAAAATGCCGATGGAACATATTATGTCACGCAAGTTTCTGGAGAGACGACCCGATATTTATCCAGGAACGATTCAAATAATGGCTTTGCTTTCTATGGCAATACCGGCCAGAATTGCAAACTTTCTCTCGTGAAGATTAAGGTGCAGGCCCTTCCTGTGCTCACTTGGGGTGAAGAATCCATTGTACTGGAGGCAGCAGATATGGATGAGCATGAAGTAGCTCTTACTGCCGTCGAGGCGACGTCTGTCAATGTGAATGTTTTCGATGAAGATGAGACTAGTGCTGTAGATTGGTTCGTTGCTGAATATGCAGACGGAAAGGTGACATACATGGCAGATGCTAATTCCGGCGACATTCGGAAAGCTGTGATGATCGCAACGGCTACGAATGATTATGGTACTGTAACAGCCAAGATCAATGTTACTCAGAAAGCTGATAATTCTCATGTGACAAAGGGTGAAACGTGGAGCTATACCTTTAGTAACACTGATTTCGCTCAAGCAAATACCTCATATAGTGGAGTATACAATGATTTAACCTTAACCTTTAAATCGACTCTTGCCAAGAACGGTTTTGATTCGAGTAATAACAGAGGCGTCCAATTTGGTGCCGCAAAAGGTGAGTTCACAATTACTGTATCTGGATACGAAAAAGGGATTGAGTCAATTAAACTTGTGATGTCTTCCAATGCTGCTAGTAATACAATCTCGGCAACTGTAGGAGGAAAGGCAATTGGAAGCCAAGTTACTCTTTCTAACGGCAATAACTATGACGTCGAGTTCTCAGGCGACCTTATGGCTGGTGGAGATATTGTATTCTCCATTAATGACGCATCAAAGTCAGTTTACTTGAAATCGATTACAATCAATCCTGAAGCACCCGCACCTGCGACTGTTACCGGTATTTCCGTTGAGGATTATACCGAATCATTTACTGCTTCAGAAACAGCAACCTACGCTTTTGACGGGAAAGTGTATGTCGTGTATTCTGATGAAACCAAGAGGGAACTTTCCGCCAGCGACTATAGCGTTAGTGGGAATGTAGACCGGACAACGGCTGGGACATATACGCTCACGATATCTGCCACGATTGATGGAGTATCTTATAATAAGGATATAGAGATTAAGGTGAATAGTGTTGATTCCAAGACTAGTACTCTTACCTTTACTGCTGCTTGTGGCGGAAGCGGGACTGCTGATGACGACGTATCATGGACGGTTACATCCGATGGAACGGAATCCAGTTTTGATAATACGAAAGGTATTCATTATGGTACCAATTCGGTCGCAGTTCAGTATATCAAGTTGTCGACAACAGGTATTTCTGGAACAATAACCAAAGTTGTTGTCAATGCATCTACCGCTTCCGGCGTTTCTGCAACAGTTGATGTCACTGTAGGTGGCTCTGCTTTTGGTGGTGCTGCTAAAGCGCTTACTACAGCGGCTACTGATTATACTTTTGAAGGTTCTGCTTCAGGTGAGATTATTGTAACCGTTACCAAGCCCAGCAGTGCCACGAAAGCCCTATATGTTAAGAGCATAGCCGTCACCTACGAATGAAACGAATCCGGAGGCGGAACCTCCGGGGGTGGAAACACCAAAGATGATTCCGGTTTTGGAACGGGGTTGCTTGAGCTGCCCCGCTCCTCCTCCGGGACTTCGCTCCTGACGGGAACCTACCGGGATGGCAGCAAAGCCCGTAACTACACCTACCTGTACGACAAGGATTGGTACTCGTCCATGTGGATCGCATATCCTCTCTACGCAGACACCTATTTGTAAATGGTAATTTTGTTTCGGCAGAAATCGGAAAAATCAGTTTCAGCAGTTTTCGGAAATCTTGATTCAGCAGATTTCAGAAAACGATGTTTTCCAAACTGGTGAAAACCGGGTTCTGCAAGTGCGGTTGGATAGAAAA
>JAFUDV010000063.1 GCA_017464245.1 Bacteroidales bacterium
ACTCAAAACTACAAAAAAATCCCCTGCTGGGATTATTCCGGCAGGGGTCATTTTATTTTCAGGACAAAGGGTCAAGTCAATTTCAGCAAACGGGGTCAAGCTCCGGCGGCGCAGGGGGTCACGCGCGCGCGGCTTTTCCAGGAGCCGGTCGAAGCAAGACACAACCAGCTGTCTGGCCTTCCGATGGAACTCAAGTTCAGCGACCAGGAAATCGCTGCCCGGGTGCAGGCTATCTGCCAGAACGAACTGAATGTCAAGGATCATCGCCAGCTTCCCGTCAAGGAACTCCTGCGCCTGTGCAGGACGGTGTCCATGCGTTTCGGCACCTCGGCCGAGCAATTGCAACGGGTGCTTGGGGTGGACAAGACGATGTTGGAGGACTGGTTGTAGGAGGCGAAAGACTGGCTAGGCATGGAACGGGTCAGGGGCTGGGACTAGCCCTTGAGGGGGTCAGTACGATCTGGTTTATAACACGCTGATTAACAATGCTTTCAAAAACTCTCCGTGCTGACCCGTACCGATTTTTGGAGGGGTCAGCACGCGGGCGTGCTAAACCCTCCCGAAAAGGGAGGGGGTTAGAACGATCTCAAAAATAGCCTTCTGATTATCAGTTAATTACGAGGAGAACCGTGCTGACCCCCAAAACGCTGAGGGGCCCGAAGGCAACCGACCACCCATTTTCCTGACAATATCAGTTTGATTTTAGGCTGAAACCTTGAGTTTTGGCCTTTTTTTTATTATATTTGTTGGTTAGATAACCAAAGACTAATAAACAAACACTGATACAATATGGACAAACTCCAAGAACTCACCCAGAAGCTGTACGAGGAAGGTCTCGCCAAGGGAAAACAGGACGGCGAAGCCCTTCTCCAGAAAGCCCAGGCCGAGGCCGAAGGCATCGTGAAGCAGGCGCAGGAAGAGGCTGAGGCCATCCTCGCCAAGGCCCGCAAGGACGCCGAGGACTTCAAGGTCAAGGTCGAGGGCGACGTGAAGATGGCCGCCCAGCAGGCCGTCCAGGCCACCCGCGCGGACATCGAGAACCTCGTGGTCGCGAAAGTCGTGGACGGCACCGTGGACAAGGCCCTCGCCAATGAGGACTACCTCAAGGGCATCATCACCGCCGTGGCGCAGAAATTCTCCGCCGACGAGTCCGCGGACCTCTCCCTCATCCTTCCGGAAAGCCTGAAGGGCGCGCTCGAGCCGTTCGTGAAGAACGAGCTCGGCAAGCTCCTCGGCAAGGGGATCGACGCCTCCTTCTCCAAGAAGGTCGCCGGCGGATTCAAGATCGGCCCCAAGGACGGCGGTTATTTCGTGAGCCTCACGGACGACACCTTCAAGGACCTCATCGGCAGCTACCTGCGGCCCACGACGAAGAAACTCCTGTTCGGATGAGTAATTTCGAATATATCATCTCGAGTCTCCCCTACCTGACCATGGACTTCAAGTATGCCGGTCAGGCCGGGTTCAACTCGGTGATCTCCGACATCAAGCGGGACCTGGACGAGAAGGACCAGGGCCTCGTGGAATTCCTGCTGAAGGGCTTCTCCGACAAGGAGCTGGACGCGGACTTCTACGCGGCGGCCCTCAAGCACCGGAACCGCTTCCTCCGGGAGTACTTCCGGTTCGACCTCAACCTCCGCAACGCCAAGGTCCGCTACCTCAACGCCCAGCTGGGCCGCGAGCCCGACCAGGACTTGATGACCGGGGAGGATCCCGAGGCGGAGGACGTGGACATCGACGGTTTCCGCTTCTCGGGCGGCGAGTTCGAGGAGGCGCTCAAGGTGGACAACATCCTCGCCGAAAAGGACCTCGTCTCCCGGGAGAAAGGCCTCGACGACATCCTCTGGGACAAGATCGACAACCTCGCCATCTTCCACTACTTCGACATCGAAGCCGTCCTCGCCTACATCGCCAAGCTCCACATCGTGACCCGCTGGCTGAACCTGGACGAGGAAGTGGGACGGGACGTGTTCCGCCGTCTCCTCAAGGACGTCCGCGGCACCTACAAGGGCGTCAAATATTCTGAATAATAATTATTTAAAGATAGATCGAATGAAAACTACAGGTATTGTTACGGGGATCGTCTCGAACCTGGTGACCGTCCTGGTGGACGGCCCGGTGGCCGAGAACGAGATCTGCTACATCGACCTGGGCGGCGTCAAGATGATGGCCGAGGTAATCAAGGTGAACGGGAAAAACGCCTCCGTGCAGGTGTTCGAGAGCACCCGCGGCCTCAAGGGCGGCGACAAGGTGGAGTTCGAAGGCCGGATGCTGGAGATCACCCTGGGTCCCGGCCTGCTGTCCAGCGTCTATGACGGCTTGCAGAACGACCTCACCACGATGGAGGGCGTGTTCCTCAAGCGCGGCGAATACACCGACCCGCTGAACCATGAGAAACTTTGGGACTTCACCCCCATCGCCAAGCCCGGTGACAAGGTCGTCGCCGCCGACTGGCTGGGCGAAGTCAAGGAAGGCTGGCTGCCCCACAAGATCATGGTCCCGTTCGCCTTCAAGGGCGATTACACCGTGAAATCCGTCAAACCGGAAGGTTCCTACAACGTGGACACCGTCATCGCCGTCCTCACCAACGCCGAGGGCGAAGATGTCAATGTTACGATGACCCAGAAATGGCCCGTCAAGGTGGCCATCAAGGGTTACCGCGAGAAGCCGCGTCCCGACCGCATCATGGAGACGGGCGTCCGGGTGATCGACACCCTGAACCCCATCGCCGAAGGCGGCACCGGCTTCATCCCCGGTCCGTTCGGCTGCGGCAAGACCGTCCTCCAGCACGCCATCGCCAAGCAGGGCGACGCCGACGTCATCGTGATGGCGGCCTGCGGCGAGCGCGCCAACGAGGTCGTGGAAATCTTCACCGAGTTCCCGGAACTCATCGACCCGCACACCGGCCGCCACCTGATGGAGCGTACCACCATCATCTGCAACACCTCCAACATGCCGGTCGCCGTGCGTGAAGCCTCCGTGTACACCGCGATGACCCTGTGCGAATACTACCGCGCGATGGGCCTCAAGTGCCTCCTCCTTGCCGACTCCACCTCCCGCTGGGCCCAGGCCCTCCGCGAGATGAGTAACCGTATGGAAGAGCTTCCGGGCGCCGACGCGTTCCCGGTGGACCTTTCCGCCATCATCTCCAACTTCTACTCCCGTGCGGGCATGGTCGTGCTGAACAACGGCCAGACCGGCGCCGTTACCTTCATCGGAACGGTGTCCCCGGCCGGCGGCAATCTCAAGGAGCCCGTGACCGAGTCCACCAAGAAGGCCGCCCGCTGCTTCTACGCCCTGGAACAGAACCGCGCCGACCAGAAGCGCTACCCGGCCGTTTCCCCGCTGGATTCCTACTCCAAGTACCTGGACTATCCGGAGATCGCCGACTATCTGGACAAGACCGTCGAGCCCGGCTGGGTGGACAAGGTCAAGACCGCGAAGAACATCATCCGGCGCGGCAAGGAAGCCAACGAGCAGATCAATATCCTCGGCGACGACGGCGTGCCGATGAGCTACCACGTGAACTTCTGGAAGTCCGAGCTGGTGGACTTCGTCATCCTCCAGCAGGACGCCTTCGACGCCATCGACGCCCTGTGCCCGATCGAGCGCCAGCGCTACATGCTGGACCTGGTCCTGTCCATCTGCGGGAAGGAGTTCGACTTCGCCGACTTCGAGCAGTGCCGCAACTGGTTCAAGGACCTGATCAATGTCCTCCGCCAGATGAACTACTCCGAGTTCCAGGGCGAGCAGTTCGCCTCCTACCGTGAAACCGTCAACGAAATGATCGCATAACGCTATGGCAAACAAAGCATATCAAAGAGTCTATACCCAGCTCGAAGGCATCACCAAGGCGACGGTCTCGCTCCACGCGAAGGGCGTGTCCAACGATGAACTGGCCGTGGTGGCCGGCAAGCTCGCCCAGGTCGTGCGGACCAAGGGCGACCTTGTGACCCTCCAGATCTTCTCCGGCACCGAAGGCATCCCGACCGATGCGGAGGTGACCTTCCTCGGCGAACCGCCCGTGCTCAAGGTCTCCGACCAGCTCGCCGGCCGCTTCTTCGACGCCTACGGCCACCCGATCGACGGCGGTCCCGAGATCGAGGGCGAGGAGCGCCAGATCGGCGGTCCGTCCGTGAACCCGTACAAGCGCCGCCAGCCTTCCCAGCTCATCCCGACCGGCATCGCCGGCATCGACCTGAACAACACCCTCGTCTCCGGCCAGAAGATCCCGTTCTTCGCGGATCCGGACCAGCCCTACAACCAGGTGATGGCCGACGTGGCCCTCCGCGCCGACGTGGACAAGATCATCCTCGGCGGCATGGGCCTGTCCAACGACGACTACCTGTTCTTCAGGAACTCCTTCGAGGCCGCGGGCGCCCTGGACAAGATCATCTGCTTCATCAACACGACCGAGAATCCCCCGGTGGAGCGCCTCCTGGTGCCGGACATGGCCCTGACCGCCGCCGAGTATTTCGCCGTGGACAAGAATGAGAAGGTCCTCGTGCTCCTGACCGACATGACCCTGTACGCCGACGCCCTGTCCATCGTGTCCAACCGCATGGACCAGATCCCGTCCAAGGACTCCATGCCGGGTTCCCTGTACTCCGACCTCGCGAAGATCTACGAGAAGGCCGTGCAGCTCCCGACCGAGGGCTCCATCACCATCATCGCGGTGACCACCCTGAACGACGGCGACATCACGCACGCCATCCCGGACAACACCGGTTACATCACCGAGGGCCAGCTGTTCCTCCGCGCGGACACCGACACCGGCAAGGTCATCATCGACCCGTTCCGTTCCCTGTCCCGCCTGAAGCAGCTCGTCCAGAACAAGAAGACCCGCGAGGACCACTCCCAGGTCATGAACGCCTCCGTCCGCCTGTACGCCGACGCCCAGAACGCGAAGACCAAGCTGGAGAACGGCTTCGACCTGAGCGACTACGACCGTCGCTGCCTCGATTACGCCCGCGACTATGCCACGCGGCTGCTGTCCATCGACGTACACATCACCATCACCGAGATGCTCGACACCGCCTGGGAACTCTTCGGGAAGTACTTCACCAAGGCCGAGACCGGCATCAAGCAGGCCCTGATCGCTAAATACTGGAAACAGATTCCGGAAC
>JAFUDV010000064.1 GCA_017464245.1 Bacteroidales bacterium
ACAACTTCTGGGAGATGGGCGACACGGGCCCCTGCGGCCCCTGCTCGGAAATCCACATCGACCTGCGCTCCGACGAGGAGATCGCGAAGAAGCCCGGCCGGGAGCTCGTGAACACGGACAACGACGAGGTCATCGAGATCTGGAACCTGGTGTTCATGCAGTTCAACCGCAAGGCCGACGGCCACCTGGAGCCGCTTCCGGCGAAGAACATCGACACGGGCATGGGCTTCGAGCGCCTGTGCATGGTGCTCCAGGGCAAGAGCTCCAACTACGAGACGGACGTGTTCAGCGGCCTCATCGGCAGGCTGGAGGAACTTTCCGGGCACAAGTACCACGAGAACGAGAAGGTGGAAGTGGCCATGCGCGTGTGCGCCGACCACATCCGCGCCATCGCCTTCTCCATCGCCGACGGCCAGCTGCCCTCCAACGTGAAGGCCGGCTACGTGATCCGGAGGATCCTGCGCCGCGCCGTCCGGTACGGCTATACCTTCCTGGGCTTCAACGAGCCGTTCCTCACCCGCCTGGTTCCCCAGCTGGTGGAGGACATGGGCGAGGCCTATCCGGAGCTGAAGGCCCAGCAGAAGCTCGTGGAGAGCGTCATCCGCGAGGAGGAGAACGCCTTCCTGCGCACCCTGGACCGCGGTATCCGCCTGCTTGACGACACGATGGCGAAGAGCGCCGCGACCAAGGTCATCTCCGGGGTCGATGCCTTCGTCCTGTATGACACCTACGGTTTCCCGATCGACCTGACGGAGCTCATCGCCACCGAGAAGGGCTACACCGTGGACCTCGACGGCTTCCAGGTGGAGCTGGGCAAGCAGAAGGAACGCGCCCGCAACGCCACCGCCAACGAGTTCGGCGACTGGGTGGAGTTCGCCGCTGGCGACGAGGTGGAATTCCTGGGCTATGACCTCACCGACTACGAGGGCGCTACGCTCCTGAAGCAGCGCACCGTCAAGCAGAAGAACAAGGAATACTTCCAGCTCGTCTTCGACAAGACCCCGTTCTATGCCGAGATGGGCGGCCAGGTGGGCGACACCGGCTGCATCGTCTCCGCCTCCGGCGAGAAGATCACCATCCTGAACACGGTGAAGGAGAACAACCTCACCATCCACCTCGCCGAGCGGCTTCCCGCCGACGGGACCGAGTCCTTCGACCTGCATGTCGATGCCTCCCGCCGCGCGAAGATCGCCGCGAACCATTCCGCGACGCACCTCCTCCACGAGGCCCTGCGCGAAGTCCTGGGCACCCATGTGGAGCAGAAGGGTTCCTTCGTGGGCCCGGACTACTTCCGTTTCGACTTCTCCCACTTCGCCAAGATGACCGACGAGGAGCTACTCGCCACCGAGAAAAAGGTCAACGCCCTCATCCGCAGCAACTTCCCGCTCTGGGAGAAGCGCGACGCGACGATGGACGAGGCCAAGTCGATGGGCGCGATGGCCCTGTTCGGCGAGAAGTACGGCGACGTGGTCCGCGTGGTCCGCTTCGGCGACTCCGTGGAGCTCTGCGGCGGCACGCACACCTCCGCGACCGGCAACATCGGCCTGCTGAAGATCGTCTCCGAGAGCGCCATCGCCGCCGGCGTCCGCCGGATCGAGGCCCTCACGGGCGAAGCGGCGGAGAACTACGTCCATGGCCTGGAAGACACGCTCCGCACCGCCCGCAGCTTCTTCAACAACGTCCCCGACCTCGCCGGTGCCATCCGGAAGCTCGTGGAAGACAATGCCGAGGCGCGCAAGCAGCTGGAAGAGGCGGCCGCCGAAAAGGCCGCGCAGCTCGCCGAGCGCATCTATGCAGGCGCCGAAGTCGTGAACGGCATCCGCGTCGCCCGCTTCGACCTGTCGGTGGATCCGGCCATGGCCCGCAACATCGGTCTCCTCCTCCAGAAGAAGGCGGAGAACCTGGTGCTCGCCGGCGCCTTCGAGTTCGGCGGCAAGCCGAACCTCGTACTGATGTACTCCTCCGACCTCGTCGCGAAGGGCAAGAACGCCGGCAAGGACATCCGCGAAGCCGCGAAGCTCATCCAGGGCGGCGGCGGCGGACAGCCCGGCCTCGCCACCGCCGGCGGCCGTGACACCGCGAACCTCCCCGCCGCCCTCGACAAGCTCGTCGAACTTGCCACTGCATGATTTTTGCCGACGTGGAGTGCCGGTGAAGTCCGGAAACCTGTGGCCACCCTCGGCCACATAAGAGGGAGGGGCCCGCAGGCTTTGGAACAAAGACTGTGGGAGGGGCCGGAGCGAAGCGGAGGCGGTTTCCGGACTTTACCGGCCGGAACAAAGGCAAAAATCAGAAAAGACTGATAGTAAACCAGAGAAATGAAAAAGCTGGACCAGTTCATATTGAAGTCGTTCATCGGACCGTTCTTCGCGATCCTGATGATCGTCATCTTCATCCTGGTGATGCAGTTCCTGTGGCTGTACATCGATGAGCTGGTGGGCAAGGGCCTGGAACTCAAGGTGATCCTGGAGTTCCTGATGTGGGGCAGCTGCCAGGTGCTGCCGCTGGCGATCCCGCTGGCGACGCTCCTGTCGTCCATGATGACCTTCGGCGACATGGGCGAAAGCTACGAGCTCACCGCCATGAAGGCCTCCGGCATCTCCCTGGCCCGCATCCTGCTGCCGGTGACGGTCGCGAGCGCCCTCATCGCCGTCGCCGCGTTCTTCATCGGCGACCGGCTGGTCCCCTACTCCATCAACCAGATCTACACGATGCGGGACGACATCGGCCGGACCAAGTCCGAGATCAAGATCCCCATCGGCACGTTCTATGACGGCATCGAGGGGTACATCCTCCGCATCAGCGACCGGGACGACGCGTCCGGTATGATGTACGACGTGATGGTGTACGACCATTCGGCCGACAAGGGGAACACCCGGCTCACGGTGGCCGACAGCGCGATGATGAAGATGTCCAAGGCCAAGGACTACCTGACCTTCCAGCTGTACGACGGAACCAACTACCAGGAGACCAACACCCGGAAATACCGCGACACCACCCTGGCCCTGCAGCGGATCCACTTCGCCCGCCAGGAGATGGTGATCCCCCTGGAGAACTACTCCTTCCAGCACTCCGACTCCGCCCGCTACGGCGAGCAGGTCAAGTCCATGTCCATCGCCCAGCTCAAGCACGGGATGGATTCGCTCGGCGCCCTGTCCGACGCCGGAGCGCAGAAATTCCTCTCCGAGCTCCAGGGCACCGGTGCCCTGCAGTGGCGGTCCCAGTTGGACACGACCTGGAAGGAATCCGGGAAGCGCCCCCTCGAACTGCGGGACGAGCCCGCCAAATGGGACGATCCCCGGACCCGGAAAACGGCCTATGACCGGGCTTACTCGAGCGCCCAGCAGCTCCAGTCCACCCTCCAGACCCAGGGCATGGAGGCCTACGAGTACTCCCGGCTCCTGCGCTGGAGCGAGGTGGAAATCTGGAAGAAATACGCGCAGGCCCTCGCCTGCTTCATCCTGTTCTTCATCGGCGCGCCCATCGGCTCGCTCATCCGAAAGGGCGGCCTGGGGACCCCGGCCGTCGTCTCCATCCTGTTCTTCGTCCTGTACTGGGTCGTGGACATCTCGGGCACGAAACTGGCCCGGGACGGTTCCGTGGCGCCGTTCACGGGCGATTTCATCTCCGCCTTCGTCCTGATACCGATCGGTGCGTTCCTGACCTGGATGGCCATCCGGGAAAAGGCCCTGAACATCGACGGATTCAAGACCTGGTGGCGCAAAGCATTCAGCAAAGTCATGTCCCTGTTCAAGAAAACCCGCATCGTCTATATGGGTACGCCCGAATTTGCGGTGGCCCCGCTGGACGCCCTCGTACGGAACGAATACAAGGTGGTGGGCGTCGTGACGGTGGCCGACAAGCCCAGCGGGCGCGGCCTCAAGGTCAACGAGAGCGCCGTCAAGAAATATGCGGTCGCCCATGGAATCCCGGTCCTCCAGCCCGACAAGCTCAAGGATCCCGCCTTCCTGGAGGCCCTGACGGCCTGGAAAGCGGACCTGTTCGTGGTCGTGGGCTTCCGGATGCTCCCGGAAGTGGTCTGGAAGATGCCCCGGATGGGCACATTCAACCTCCATGCCGCCCTTCTGCCGCAGTACCGCGGCGCGGCCCCGATCAACTGGGCCGTCATCAACGGGGAGAACATCACGGGCGTCACGACCTTCATGATCGACCAGAAGATCGATACGGGCGGCATCCTCTTGCGCCAGGAATGCCGGGTGGAGCCTACGGACACCGTCGGTGACGTCCACGACAAGCTCATGGCCCTCGGCGCCGACCTGGTGGTCCAGACGGTCGAAGGCCTCATCCAGAAGAATGTCGAGACCCGCGTCCAGCGCAGTTTCGTCCAGGGTTCCGAAGTCCTGAAGCCGGCCCCGAAACTCACCCGCGAACTCCAGCACATCGACTGGAACGACACCACGCGGAATATCTACAACCTGGTCCGCGGCCTTTCTCCGTTCCCGGGCGCCTTCACCGAACTCGTCAAGGACGGCCAGGCCACGCAGCTGAAGGTCTTCTTCGGCGAAATGCGGTCCGACCTCCACGCCGCACCGGGCACCATCCTCTCCGACGGGAAGACCTACCTGGCCGTGGCGACGGCCGACGGCGCCCTCGCCCTCACCGACATCCAGCTTGCCGGCAAGAAGCGGATGGACGTCAAGGCCTTCCTCCTGGGCTTCCGCGAACCGCAGTCCTACACCACCACCCAGGGCACGTCCAAGGCCGAAATCCTCAAGACCAAACCGGTCGACGAATGATGGTGACAGCTGTCACCATAATAACCGTTTTCCCATGAAGCATATCGTGATTCTGTGCGACGGGGAGTTTCCCCGGAAGGCGTATCCGCTGTATCTGCTGGATTCGGCCGATGCGGTCGTGTGCTGCGACGGATCGGTGCTGAAATACCTGCGGTACGGGAAGCGGCGCTATGGGGAGGAGCGGCTGCCGGAGGCGGTTGTCGGCGACATGGACACGCTGCCGAAATCCTGGCAGGAGCGCTTGGCGGACCGGATCGTCCACGAGAGTGAGCAGGACTACAACGACCAGACGAAGGCGATGCGGTACGTACTGTCGCACCACCCCGATGCGACGGAAATCCACATCCTCGGCGCAACCGGACGGCGGGAGGACCACACCATCGGCAACCTGGGACTCTTGATGGAGTACACGCGGCTGTTCGACCTGGAAGGCATCCACGTGGAGAGCGTATCCGACTGGTCCACGGCCTTTGCCGTGACGGACAGCTGCGAACTGCATGTAGGCAAAGGAAGGCGCGTGTCGCTGTTTTCCGCCGACAATTCACTGACCATCCGGTCGGAGGGCCTGCAATGGCCCACGGACGCCGTCGTCTTCGACGCCTGGTGGCCGGCGACGCTCAACCGGGCGGTGGACGACGTGATAAAACTCACATTTTCACATCCTTCCCGTGCGCTCATCCTGCTGGATTGAGCGTTTTTTATTATATTTGTGGACGATACGATAAAAGGATCCCTATGCTTAAGAAAATCCGCGTCGCACTGGCCGTCGTTTTCTGGCTGGGCATCACGCTGCTGTTCCTGGATTTCACGGGAGCGCTCCACGGATGGCTCGGCTGGATGGCGAAAGTGCAGTTCCTCCCCGCCGTCCTGGCGCTCAACGTGGCCGTCATCATCGGCCTTGTCCTCCTGACGCTCCTGTTCGGACGGGTCTATTGCTCCGTCATCTGCCCGCTGGGCGTGTTCCAGGACGGAGTGGCCCATCTCAATGTCGCGCGCAAGCGCAGGAAGAAGGACCGCAAGCCTTATGGCTACAGCCCCGAAATGAAGTGGCTGCGCTATGGGGTGTGGGTGCTCTTCGTCATCGCCCTCATCGCGGGCGTGCAGGCGCTCGTCGCCCTCCTGGCCCCGTACAGCGCCTGGGGACGCATCGTCCAGAACCTGTTCCAGCCGGTGTATCTCTGGGTGAACAACCTGTTCGCCGCCCTCGCCGAGCGGGCCGACAGCTATGCGTTCTATTCCAAGGAGGTATGGCTGCGGAGCCTCCCGACCTTCATCGTGGCTGCGGTCACGCTGGTCGTCGTGGTCGTCCTCGCCTGGAAAAACGGCCGAACCTACTGCAACACAATCTGCCCGGTGGGTACGACGCTCAGCTTCTTCTCCCGCTTCGCGATGTTCCGCCCGGTCATCGACAAGGCGAAGTGCAAGGACTGCAAGATGTGCGAGCATAATTGCAAGGCCGCCTGCATCGACATCGCGGACCACAAGATCGACTACAGCCGCTGCGTGGACTGTTTCAACTGCATCGACACCTGCAAGTTCGGGGCGCTGAAGTACCGGTATGCATGGGGAAAAGTTCATCCCAAGCAGAGCGAAGTAACAGCAGATTCTTCTGCTGCGCCTCAGAATGACAGCGGACGGAGGGCTTTTTTAACCGGCGCGGCGCTCGCCGTGGGTGGAGCCACCCTCAAGGCGCAGGAGAAGAAGATGGACGGCGGATTCGCCGCCATCCTGGACAAGGAAGTGCCGGAGCGGGACGTGCCCATCACCCCGCCCGGATCCGAGAGCGTCCGGGACTTCTACCGCCGCTGCACGGCCTGCCAGCTGTGCGTGGCGGAGTGCCCGAACAACGTGCTGAGGCCCTCCACGGACCTCAAGCACCTGATGCAGCCGGAGATGTCCTATGAACGGGGCTACTGCCGGCCCGAGTGCACCCGCTGCAGCGAGTTGTGCCCTGCCGGGGCCATCCGGAAGATCACCAAGGAGGAGAAGACGCAGTACCATATCGGTACGGCGCGCGTGAACCGCACGCTCTGCGTCGCCGAGGAAGGCGTGGAATGCGGCAACTGCGCCCGACACTGCCCTTCCGGCGCCATCCAGATGGTCGAGGACGAAGCCACCGGGTTCAAGCACCCCGTCGTGAACGAGGCCCTGTGCATCGGCTGCGGCGCCTGCGAGAACCTGTGCCCGTCCCGGCCCATCAGCGCCATCACCGTGAACGGACGCCATCAACACCTTAACGAGGAGTAGCCATGGAAAGAAGAAACTTTATCAAGATATCGGGCGCCGGTGCGCTGGCCATGGGGGCCGCCGCCGCGGGATGCGTCCCCAAGCCCAAAACCGTCGGGACGGAAGAAGGCCCCGAGCAGATGATCTACCGCGAGAATCCCGTGAACGGGGACAAGGTGTCCCTGATCGGCTTCGGCTGCATGCGCTGGCCGATGGTGGAGAAGGACGGAAAACGCGTCATCGACCAGGAGGCCGTGAACGAGATGGTGGACTATGCCATCGAACACGGTATCAATTACTTCGACACCTCCCCCGCCTACCTGATGGGCCAGTCCGAGCTGGCGGCGGGCAACGCCCTGAGCCGTCATCCGCGGGACAAGTATTTCATCGCGACGAAACTGTCCAACTTCGGCGACCAGTCCACGGAGGCGTCCATCAAGATGTACCACGACTCCTTCGAGCAGCTCCGGACCGACTACTTCGACTACTACCTCCTCCATTCCATCGGCCGGGGCGGTGTCGCCGCTTTCCGCCAGCGCTACGTGGACAACGGAATGATCGACTTCCTCCTGAAGGAGAAGGAGGCCGGACGCATCCGCAACCTGGGCTTCTCCTTCCACGGAAAGGCCGAGGAGTTCGACGCCCTCATCGCCCTGCATGACAACGGGGACATCCACTGGGACTTCTGCCAGATCGAGATGAACTATGTGGACTGGACCCATGCCGACGGCGTCCGGAACGCCAACGCCGAGTACCTCTACGCCGAACTGGAGAAACGGAACATCCCTATCGTCATCATGGAGCCCCTCCTGGGCGGCCGCCTGGCCAACGTACCGGACGCCATCGCCAAGCAGATGAAGGAGCGCGAGCCCGACAAGTCCATCGCCTCGTGGGCCTTCCGCTTCTGCGGGACCTTCCCGGGCGTGATGTGCGCCCTGAGCGGCATGACCAACATGGACCCGCTCATGGACAACATCAAGACCTTCGGGCATTTCAAGCCCCTGACCGGGGAGGAACTGGAATTCCTGGAGCGGATGGCCACCCAGATGATGGAATACCCGCTGGTGAACTGCACCGACTGCAAGTACTGCATGCCGTGCCCCTGGGGCATCGACATCCCGGGCATCTTCAAGCACTACAACACCTCCGTCACCGAGGGCCGCTACGCACAGACGCAGCAGCAGAAGGAGTACCGCAAGCTCAAGAACGCCTACCTGGTGAGCTACGACCGGGCCATCCCGACCCTCCGCCAGGCCGACCACTGCATCGGCTGCGGCGAATGCCTCTCCCACTGTCCCCAGAGCATTCCCATCCCGACGGAGCTCCGCCGGATCAACCACTACATCGAGGCGCTAAAGCAGGACACGCTGTAAGGCCGTTCCCCCGATAAAACGAATGCCCCGGACCAATCGGCCCGGGGCATCGTTTTCAGGGGAGGTTCCGCTTACCGGCGGACCTTGGAAGGCGTTCCGACGAAAGGAATCTCGACATCGGACTGCCGGAGGTACATCGGCATGGAAGCCGTCGGCGCAGCCACAGGGATGAAGCGCTGCGCAGAGGAGCCGAAGGAACGGGCCGGGGCGCTGCTGGCGCTGCTGCGGTTGAAGAGCGTTTCCGTATTTGTCCAGGCGGAACGAGTCTCACCGCTGTAGAAAGCGATGTTCGTCTTGTTGAAGAGGACACCGGGCTCACGCAGGTACAGGGAAGCGTCCTTCCCGTAGAAATCGGACACCGTATAGGCGGTCGTAATCCTTCCGGCCGTGACCGTATAGGCGGTCTGTCCCGCAGGAATCGTGACGACACCCGTCGCCGTGTCGAAATAAGCATACACAGGGGAGGCCTGCACCGTTCCACGGGCGGCCAAAGCGGCGGCAATCTCCGGGCAGATATCCGTAAACATGATATCGCCGCTGAGCGGATCGTCACTTTCCTCGATGGCAAGGGTCAGCGTCACAGGATTCGCCGTCCAACCGGACGAGTTGAGGCAATAATAGTTGGAGGCCGTATATTTGCCGGCGATATCCTCGATCTCGAGTTCGCGGTCCTCGTCCGCACGGAAATAGTCGAACTCGTCTTCGGACCAGCCGAACACAGCGCAGTTCTCCGTGTAACCCTCACCAGGAACGATCTGTCCGTAAGCGAAATAGGATCCGGAAGGAGCATCGGCCGGGAAGTTGACGACGACGGTTCCGCCCTCCGTGGCACGGACTGCCTTTCCGGCGGCGATCATCTCCTTGGCCTCGTCGAGGTTACGGGCGATGACCAGGTCGACACCGGCGATGTCCGTATTCTGGCCGAGCGTCAGTTCGACGTTGCCGGTCGGCTGGGCAGGGGTGTTGGAGGCGACCCCTTCCAGGCTGACGGAGAAGCTCAGGTCAATCTGCTCCTCGGCACCCGGGAAGAGGATGGACGTCCACATGTAGTGCCAGGATTCGGGCCAGTTCCAATAGTAATAGCCGTTTCCGTACGCATACAGGTACAGGGAGGAGAGGAAGATCTCCTGAGGCGTACCGTCCGCCTGGTACTTGGCGACGAAGTTGTAGGAATTGTCGTCTCCCCAGTTGCCGGGGCAGGCGGCGAAGACCTGTCCGTCACGGGAACTGGCGGTATAGTGGTAGCCCGTGTAGAAATCGTCGTAGATGACCGTATTGTCCTTGAGGACCGTGATGTACAGATAGTCGTCCATCTCCTTGGCGTCATCCTCGGAGATCGTGTATTCACGGGTTTCGGCGGCCGGCTTGTACGGATTCGCGATCCGATAGACGCCGGTCTGGGACTTGTCCTGGAAGAACTCGACCGCCGGCATGCTGTAGAGGACGTCGTCGCTCGCATCTTCCGCAGACATGTAGACGAAGACCGGGAGGTCGAAGAAATAGCCGTAACCGATGGATTCCCAGTTGCTCTCGGCAGAGAAGGCAGCCACCTCGGTCACCCGGTTGCGCTCAATGGGGATGGCGGAACGGATGGTACGGGAGTACAGCACGTTATTCAGCCCGCTGTCCAGGAAATCCACCGTGGCGCCGGCAGGGATCTCACCGACCGGAAGCGGCATGTAGATGGTAGCCTTGCCGTCCGCACTGCGGTCGAAGTGATAGACGACGTAGCGGGAGGAGTAGTATGCCGTACGCTCTTTGCCCTCGGAATCCGTATAAGTGTAGGAACCGGGACGGTACTTCTCCATCGTGGCGACGCCCGTGTTGTCGAAGGCGAACATGCCGGAAAGATAGTTCGCGGAGCCCTCGATGGCCACATACTCGGCACCCTCGGGGATGTTCTCGAAAGTGAACCGGGCCGCACCGGCCGCCGTCTGGAACACATAGGTGTCGTCATCCTCACCCTTGAAACCCACCAGCGGCAGGTTCTCGAGCGGATTGGCGCTGTCCACCGTATAGTACTTCTCGCTGTCTCCGTTGATATAGGTGAAGGAAGGGAAGTTCAGATAGATGTTGTTGTCATCTTCACCGCCAAAGGCGACATAGCTTTCCTTGGCCGTATAGAAGGCGTTGCTGTAAAGGGCGAAGCCGTCCTCGACCTCACCGGTGAAAGTGGTCTCGGGGCCGTCGGACTGCGCCGTGAAATCCACCAGTTGGAGAGACTGCTCGCTCGCAGTCATGACCTTGATGACGTCGCCGGCCTTCCAGGAGAAGGTCTTGTCATCCGCATAGGAAGTACGGGTGCCGGGAGCGATGGAAGCCTTGATGGTCACCAGGTGCGTGCCGGGAGCCGCCTCGCGGACCACGGCCTCGGGTTCGGCCACCTTGTTGCAGGAAACGGTCAGGATGCCCGCCAGGGCAATAATGCCAAACAGATACTTCTTCATGGTTTCGCAGTTTTCAGGTTGGACATTAAGACCAGGGGTCATACGGATAGGGATCGTCCAGGTCTTCGCCGGTCGATCCGCCTGTGGTAATGGTCGAAGTGAGGAAATTCACTTCAAAACCCACATACGCGATGCGCACTTCAGGTTCGAGATACTGTTTCTTCATATCATTAAAACTAAGAATATCCTTATTAAAAGGTGTACAAGCGCCAAAAATAGGAATTAAAAACAGAAAATACAAATTTTGGCCGTCCCGTTTTCGGCGACCGTTTTTATGGAAAGGGCCCGATTCTTCCAGGAATAACTTCAAATCATAAGGACAGGAGCGGCGATCCTTACGATTTGAAACCCCATTATCCGTTCTGACCAGCAATCTTATAAATGCAACCTGTATCGGAAAAAGGCAGTTCATACGGATAACTGCTTGCTTTTATGGAATAATATGACGAAATTTGCGGGATTCCGCCTCTTTACTGAAGAAGGTAACATTTTAAAAATATTAACAGTCAACCTATGAAACAAAGGTTCATTGCGTTTCTGACGGTCCTGTTCTGCAGTCTGGCTCTCGCATCGGCACAAACGACGGTGAAAGGTACCGTCGTGGACGCCCAGGGAGAACCGGTCGTCGGAGCAGCCGTCTTCGTGGAAGGATACCAGTCCGTGGGCACCCTGTCCGACCTGGACGGTAACTTCACGCTCAAGAACGTCCCCGAGAAGGGAAAGTACATCGTGGCCTCCTGCATGGGCTACAAGGACCAGCGCCTTCCGGTCAAGGACGGCATGCGGTTCGTCCTGCAGGACGACTCCACCGTCCTCGACGCGGCCGTCGCGACCGGCATGCAGACGGTGGACCGCCGCCTGATGACCGGTTCCACCTCCAAGGTGGACGCCGAAAACGCCAAGCTGGCCGGTATCGCCGACATCTCCCGTTCCCTGGAAGGCCAGGTGGCGGGCGTCTCGGTGCAGAACGTATCCGGCACCTTCGGCACGGCGCCGAAGATCCGCGTCCGCGGCGCGACCTCCATCTACGGTTCCTCCAAGCCGCTGTGGGTCGTGGACGGCGTGATCATGGAAGACGTCGTGGACGTCTCCGCCGACGACCTTTCCTCCGGTGACGCCTCCACGCTGATCTCTTCCGCCATCGCGGGCCTGAACTCCGACGACATCGAGTCCTTCGACATCCTGAAGGACGGCTCCGCCACCTCCATCTACGGCGCGCGCGCCATGGCGGGCGTCATCGTGGTCACGACCAAGAAGGGGAAGGCCGGACAGAGCCACATCAGCTACACCGGCGAGTACACCGTGCGCCTGAAGCCCATGTACTCCACCTTCAACATCATGAACTCCCAGGACCAGATGTCCATCTACCAGGAACTCCAGCAGAAGGGTTACCTGAACTACGCGGAGACGGCGAACTCGATGAACAGCGGCATCTACGGAAAGATGTTCCAGCTCATCAGCCAGTATGACGCCACCTCCGGAAAGTTCGGCCTGCAGAACACGGACGAGGCCCGCGCGGCTTACCTGCGGGCGGCGGAGTACCGCAACACCGACTGGTTCGACCTGCTGTTCTCCAACAGCCTGCAGCACAACCATTCCGTGTCCACATCCGGCGGTACGGACAAATCCAACTACTACGCTTCCCTCTCCCTGATGGACGACCCGGGCTGGACCATGCAGAGCTCCGTGCAGCGCTACACGGCGAACCTCAACACCACCTACAAGATCTTCCAGAACCTGTCGGTGAACATGATCGCCAACGCGTCCTTCCGCCGGCAGCGCGCCCCCGGAACCCTGTCCAGCGAAATCGACCCGGTCTATGGCGAAGTCAAGCGTGACTTCGACATCAACCCGTACTCCTACGCGCTGAACACCTCCCGCGCCCTGGACCCGGACGAATTCTACACCCGGAACTACGCTCCGTTCAACATCAAGGACGAGCTCGCCAACAACTACATCGACCTCAATGTCCAGGACATCCGCGTCCAGGGCGAAATCAAGTACAAGGTCATCCCGGAACTGGAGCTGAGCGCCATCGCGGCGGCCAAGTACACCCAGACTTCCCAGGAACACAACATCAAAGACGGTTCCAACCAGGCCCAGGCCTACCGGGCCATGGGAACCTCCACCATCCGCAATTCCAACCCGTTCCTGTACACGGACCCGGACAATCCCTACGCCCTTCCGATCACCGTCCTCCCGAACGGCGGTATCTACGAGCGTTCCGACAACGACATGCTCAGCTATGACTTCCGCGCGACGGCCAACTTCTCCAAGACCTTCGCCGACAAGCACATCGTAAACCTGTTCGGCGGTACCGAGTGGGCCGACATCACCCGCCACAACACGTGGTTCCGCGGCTGGGGCCTCCAGTACACCATGGGCGAGATTCCGAACTACGCCTACCAGGTGTTCAAGCAGGGTTCCGAAGAGAACTCCAACTACTACACCTACGGGTACATGTACGACCGCAGCGAGGCGTACTTCGCGAACGGAACCTACTCCTACATGGGCAAGTACGTGATCAACGGAACCTATCGCTACGAGGGCACGAACAAGCTGGGCAAGTCCCGCAGCGCCCGCTGGCTCCCGACCTGGAACGTCTCCGGCGCCTGGAACATCAGCGACGAAGCGTTCTGGCGTCCGCTGGAGAACGCCGTCTCCCACCTGAGCCTCAAGGCTTCCTATTCCCTGACGGCCGACCGCGGTCCGTCCTACGTGACGAACTCCACCGTGGTCATCAACAGCGGTACGCCCTGGCGTCCGTTCGCGAACATCCGCGAGGTCGCCCTGGACATCAGCCAGCTGGCGAACAGCGAACTCACCTACGAGAAGAAGAACGAGCTGAACCTGGGCCTCGAGGCCGGCTTCCTCCAGAACCGGATCAACTTCACCTTCGACTGGTACAAGCGTAACAACTTCGACCTGATCGGCCCGGTCAACACGCCCGGCGTCGGCGGTGAGGTGGTCAAGTACGGCAACGTGGCCGAGATGAAGTCCGACGGCTTCGAGATCAGCCTCACCACCCAGAACATCAAGACCCGTGACTTCAACTGGACGACGAACGTCATCTATTCGCACGCCCGGAACAAGGTCACCAAGCTCCAGAACACCACCCGTGTGATCAACCTGATCACCGGTTCCGGCTTCGCCCAGGAGGGCTATCCGGTGCGCGGCATCTTCTCGATCCCGTTCCGCGGCCTGAACGAGGAGGGTCACCCGACCTTCGTGGACCAGGAGAGCGTCTGGCACGAGGACACCCAGACCCTGGACGAGCATATCTCCGTGAGCGACATCTACTTCCAGACGTCCGATCCGGACAAGATGCACTTCCTCGAGTACTCCGGCAACGCCGATCCTTCCGACTACGGCTCCCTCGGCAACGTATTCACCTGGAAGGGCCTCCGCCTGAACGTGTTCATCACCTACTCGTTCGGCAACGTGATCCGGCTGGACCCGGTGTTCTCCAGCACCTACAACGACCTCGATTCCATGCCCAAGGAGTTCAACAACCGCTGGACGGTGCCGGGCGACGAGGCGATCACCGACGTCCCGGTCATCGCCAGCCGCATCCAGAACCGCACCAACACGGAACTGCCTTTCGCCTACAACGCCTATAACTACTCCTCGGCCCGTATCGCCCGGGGCGACTTCATCCGCATGAAGGAGATCTCCCTGGGATACGACTTCCCGAAGAAGGTCACCGAGGCGCTCCACGTGGGCACCCTTTCCCTCAAGGTCCAGGCGACCAACCTCTTCCTCCTGTATGCCGACAAGAAACTGAACGGCCAGGATCCGGAATTCTTCAACACGGGCGGCGTCGCCGTCCCGGTCCCGAAGCAGTTCACCGTCACCTTCAAGTTTGGATTCTAATAGGAGATGCACAGTATGAAAAACAACCGCTATATCTTCTTTGCGGCCGCCCTCCTCGCCGTCGCAGGCTGTGACAAGTTCCTGGACAAGATGCCGGACAACCGCGCCGAAATCGACACCCAGGAGAAGATCCAGGCCCTTCTGACATCGGCCTACCCTCCCACCGACTACATGCTGGTCACCGAGTTCATGTCCGACAACGTGGACGACTACGGCGCCAACAACCCCTATACCGACCGTTTCATCGACCAGGTCTTCGCCTGGGACGATGTGACCGAGAGCGACAACGAGGACCCGGAGTCCGTCTGGGAATCCTCCTACCACGCCATCGCGTGCGCCAACGAGGCCATCTCCGCCATCGACTCCCTGTCCCGGCTGGACGCGTCCCTGGACCTTTCCGCCGAACGCGCCGAGGCGCTCCTGTGCCGCGCCTACAACCACTTCATCCTGGTCAATGTCTTCTCCATCGCCTACAACCCGGAGACCAGCACCACGGATCTCGGCATCCCCTACAGCGAGAAGCCGGAGACCAAGCTGAATCCCAAGTATGAGCGCGGTACCGTCGCCGGCGTGTACGAGAAGATCGAGAAGGACCTCGAGGAGGCCCTCCCGCACGTTTCGGACCGCTACTACACGGTTCCCAAGTACCATTTCAACCAGAAGGCCGCGCTTGCTTTCGCAGCCCGGTTCTACCTGTACTACGGGAAGTTCGAGAAGAGCGTGGAATACGCGAACCGCTGCCTGGGCCAGGAGCCGTCCGCGATGCTCCGCGACTGGGAATACCAGGCTTCGATGACGCAGAAGTACGACCCGATCGTCGAGCACTACATCGACGCCACCCTGAACTGCAACCTCCTGCTGATGACGGCCTACTCCAAGATGGGTCTCGCCTTCGGCCCCTATTATGTCTATTCCCGCTACGCCCACGGCAACTACCTCGCTTCCACCGAAACCGGCGAGGCCATCCCGAACCTGTGGAACGGCAGCAACCAGACCTACTGGATGGGCATGAAGGAGTATGAGGCCACGAACCTGGACAAGACCATGTTCTGGAAGCTCCCCTACCTGTTCGAATACACCGACCCGGTGGCCCGCATCGGCTACTACCGGACGGTGTACCCGGCCTTCACCGCCGACCAGGTCCTCCTGGAGCGCGCCGAGGCCAACGTCCTGCTGGGCAAGTTCCACGAGGCCCTGGACGATGCGAACCTGTGGATCCGGAACATCGCCAGCGGCGACCCGGAACGGCTTCCCCGGACGCTGGACCTGGACCGTGTGAACCAGTGGTTCAACGACACGCCCTACCACTCCTGGGATGCCTCCACCGTGAAAAAGCACCTGAATCCGAAGTTCATCACCCTGGAGGAGGGGTCCACGCAGGAGAACATGCTCCAGTGCATCCTCGCCCTCAAGCGGGTGGAGACCCTGGGACAGGGACTCCGCTGGTTCGACGTCAAGCGTTACGGCATCCAGCTGGACCGCCGCATCATCAACGCCGAAGGCCGTCCTTACCGCAACACGGGCACCCTGGAGCCTTTCGACAAGCGTACGGCCGTCCAGATTCCGAGAAAGGTCCGCGACGCCGGCATCACTCCCAACCCGCGTGACAACCAATAAAGCATGAGCGTTATGAAAAGATATATCCTTCATACGGCCGTCATCCTCGCCGCCCTCGCCGCCGCGTCATCCTGCGTCAAGGATACGCTCAACGAGAAGAGCGTCATCACGGTCTCCGAAACGAAGAAGAACGACTTCGACCGCTGGCTGGAAGCGAACTTCCTGCTTCCTTACAACATCGACTTCAAGTACCGGTTCGAGATGAACGAGTCCGACATGAACTACTTCACCATTCCGGCCGACTATGAGTATTCCATCGTGATGGCCCACCTGGTGAAGTACCTGTGCGTCGAGACGTACGACGAAGTCGCCGGTATCACCTTCACCCGCAACTACTTCCCGAAGATGTTCTTCCTCACCGGAGAATGGGAGTACCGAAACAACGGTACCATCATCCTCGGTACCGCCGAGGGTGGCAAGAAGATCTTCCTCGCGGGCGTGAACCTGCTTCCGCAGTACATGCACACCGCCGAAGACCTGAACCATTACTACATCAAGACCATCCACCACGAGTTCACCCACATCCTGAACCAGACCGTGGATTTCCCGGTGGACTTCTCGATGATCACCGGCACGGGGTACGTGGCCGACAGCTGGAGCGATGCACCCTACAACCGCGAATTCCTCCAGAACGGCTTCATCACCGACTATGCCCAGCACTCCGACACCGAAGACTTCGCCGAGATGCTCTCCGAGTACATCACCCATGACCAAAAATGGTGGGACGAGCAGATCGGGAAGGCCGGCGACAAGGGCCACCTGATCAACGCCAAGCTGGACATCGTCCGGACCTACATGCAGGACGCTTTCGGGATCGACATCGACGTGCTCCGCACGACGGTCCTGCGCCGCCAGGAGGACGTGTTCAACGGCTTCGTGGACCTGCACAGCATCGAAATCAAATAAGGGAGGACGAGAAACATGAAAACAATGAAAAGAATCCTGACCATCGGCCTGGTCCTCGCCCTGGGCCTCTCCGCCCAGTCCTGCCTCAAGAGCTATGTCGAATACTTCGACGAATCCTCGTCCGAGCGCCTGACCGCCTACCTGTCCGAACTGGACAAGATGCTGGGCGCCGAACAGTACGGCTGGAGGATGGAATACTTCGTGGGCAACGAGGACGGAGACTTCGGCGGCATCAACGTCGCCCTGAAGTTCGATTCCGAGAAGGGAACCGTCACCGCCATGAGCGAAGAAGACGCCACGGCCGCCTACACCAGCCACTACGTGATGACCACCGACAGCGGCCCGGTCCTGTCCTTCGACACCTACAATCCGATCCTCCACAAGTACGGGACGGCCAGTGCCGAGTACTATGAGGGACAGGGCGGAGACTTCCAGTTCTTCATCATCGGCTATGACAAGGACAAGAAAGTCGTGAACCTGAAAGGCAAGCGCAACGGCAAGTTCTGCAACCTGTATCCAATCTCCCAGTCCCTGGAAGACTTCAACGCGAAGATGTACGACATCAACCGGAACTTCTACGTGAGTTCCTTCGACGGCGACATCGACGGCCAGAAAGTGACCGGCGACGTGGATGTCCGGAACCGGCAGTTCACGGCCTACGAAATGGAGTCCTACGGAAAGGACAAGGACGGGAATCCCCTCTACGACATCGCACGGACGGTCTCCGTGCCTTACATCCTCACGGAAAGCGGGCTCTCCTTCTACGAGCCCATCGAAGTGTTCGGGAAGTCGATCGAGTCCCTGGATTTCGACTTCAACCTCGCCCAGAGCGACACGACCTTCCGTTCCGCCGCACAGAACATCGCCTTCAAGGGCCACATTCCGTCGGACTGGCTTCCGTTCGAGTTCTTCGAAGGCACCTACGCCCTCACCTACGGCTCCTTCGGCAGCACCTCCACGATCAACAACATCGTGCTTACTCCCGAAGAACCCGGTTTCACCTACCGCGTATCCGGGCTCGGGAAGAACTTCGACCTGCTGATGGACTACAACATCCGCACCGGCCGGCTCGAGCTTCGCTATCAGGCGGCCCTGCAGCCGGGGAAAGACGAGGTGATCATCGATGACGACCGCTTCATCGTCGTACTCCTGCCGTGGGCCCTCGGGCCTGATTCCGGCGGCCTGTGGATGAACCCCGACCTGGGCATGGCGACCCAGTGGAACGGCAACAGCGAGAATCCGGTCTTCACCTGGGTGGACAACGGCGGCGCCCGGAGCTTCGTCACCACTTCGTTCCTCATGTACTACTATGACACGGACGATACGGCGGACAGTTCCTACTACGATTCTGCCGAGGACTATGTCTTCGCCGGCAGCGGCGGCAGCTACCAGCTCCCGTACCTGAAGACTTTCCGTAAAACCAAATAACAAGGAGAGACGCTATGAAAAGATATCTGCTGAGCCTGGCACTCCCCGCCCTCGTGGCGGCGGCCGTCGCCTGCAATGAGAATACCGCGTACGAACTGAACGTGCCGCCCACCATCGACGTGACTTCCGGCGCCGACATCGCCTTCCGGGCCGTCGGTGGACAGGGGGCCATCGAAGTGGCTCCCGTGGAAGGCTCCCTCCAGGTCCAGACGGCCCAGAGCGACTGGTGCCACCTGACCGTGTCCGGAAACCGCATCGACGTGAAAGTCGATCCGTATGACGGGCTGGAAAGCCGCTATGCCATCCTGGAGATGAGCGCCGGCAACGCGACCGGAAAGACCATTGTCCACCAGTTTGGGGTCATTGTCAAGGACTACTCCTGGAAGGATGTCACCGTCAAGAACGGGAACCAGACCATCGTTTTCCCCTATGATGCCGACGGCACGACCGTCCAGGTCTCCAGCGAGGCCGACTGGCTGTCCTTCGAAGCGACACCGGAGGCCCTGACCATCCATGTCGCGGAGAACCCGACCACCGACTACCGGGAGGCCCAGGTCCACTGGTCAGTGGGCGAATCGGTCTTCGGGGACATCACCGTGGGCCAGTTCGACCTGGAGGCCGCCGGGCTGCTGGGCAGCTGGACCTGGCATGGGAAACAGAGCCCCAACAACCGCGACTTCCCGATGCAGGCCACCCTCGAGGAAACCGAAGAGGGCGCCTACACCCTGAGCCTGAACTATTCGGCCTCCAACGCTCGGATCGAAATCGCCATTGAAGGCATGACCCTGCAGGCGAACAAGCTGATGCTCCCGCTAGGCAACGATGTCGGCACCTACACGCTCACGCGGACGGGGGTGGTCTATCACACCTTCCCGATCGTCGTTTCCGGCCTGTCCCGGGTTTACTACTACCAGGCCATCACAACGGGCGCCGTCCCGTTCGTCCTGGAGAAGGATGACGCCGGTCAGTGGACAGCCCGCTGCGACATGTCCGCCTATCCCGACATGCTGTTCCGCTTCGAGATGTGGAGCGATCCGGAGGATGTCGAAGAGGGCGTCATCGCCTCTTCCGGCCTGATCCTGTCCGACGTGTACATGTCCAAGGACTGACCCTGCACACCGATTCTTCAGAAAATCCCACAATTTCTTCACCGAGTTGTGGGATTTTCTGATTTTTTTGTTACCTTTGCAGTCCGGTTTGACCGAAAGGCCCCGGATACGTATTGGAGAGATGCTCGAGTGGCTGAAGAGGCACGCCTGGAAAGCGTGTGTACCCCAAAAGGGTATCGCGAGTTCGAATCTCGCTCTCTCCGCTGAAACCCCTTGCAGAGTGTTCTGTGAGGGATTTTTCGTAAATAGTGGCCCAAAAAATGTCCCAAAAATCAAGATTTCGTGATTAAAAAAGTTGTGTCTTTCCCTGAAAAAAATCCGGAAAAGACAATATAAGCCATTTTTACGAAACAGAAAAATGGTTAAGCCAAAGTGCTCGCATTCGAATAAAGGGAAGGAAAAAGAAATCCCCCGGACAGGTCCGAGGGAGAGATCGCAACTGTATATTTCAATATAGGAACCCGAACATCCAGAGAGGCACCTGATTATCGTGGACGTATTCTATGTCGTCTTTGACCACAAACCCATTCTGGACATCTTCAATCTGTTTCTTCCCCTTCTTTCGACCTCCCACTTCGAAAGTCCTTCCATCGATTTCGAAGTCTGATACTGTAGATTCCAGCGTCTCGAACATTTGCTTTGTCCAGCAGAAGAAGATGGTCTCACGACTGTTCCCGGTGTTGGGCTGTTCGCCGGAGAGGACATATGCCATATTGGAATTATGGAGGTAGAGTTTGTCCATCTTGCGGAGGATGGCATCGCCGTTTGCCTTCATTCGCAGGACCGAGACCAGCTCGGCCTTCTCCAGATACTCCAGGTATTTGCGCAGTTCATCACGGTCCAGCTCCAGATCCCTGGCCATATCTGAGAAATTGATTTTGACAGGGACGCTCTTGGCGATGTAGTACATGAATTTCTTGAGTTTCTGAGTGGCGGCGATGGTCATCTTGGCGTACTTAGGAATATCGACCTCGACGGTGGTATTGATGACCTGGCGCAGGCGGGTCTCAAATTCAGGCTCCAAGGAGAACGGATAGCAGCCTTTCTTCATGTAATCATCGAAATATTTGAGCGGGCGCTCCGGACCATAAGGGAAATCGACTTCCCCTTTCAGAACTTCCTCCAGGGTGGCGCTCTTCAAGGACCAACCATTGCGAAGGTTCAAGTATTCGCGGAAAGACCAGACCGGAAGATGGTATTCGATGACGCGGCGGCTCAGATCGGCTCCGCCTTCTTTCAGATCCAGCATGGAACTGCCGGAATAGACGACGTGCAGCAGCGGTAGACTGTCATAGATATTCTTGATCTCTCTGCTCCAATCCTGGTATTTGTGAATCTCATCTATATACAGGTATTTGCCCCCGCGGGCGAAGAAAGCCTTCGCTGTTTCCAACAGAGTATGTGCGCTGAAATAAATATCATCGGCAACGACATAAAGGGACTCTTCCTTGATCCCTTGCTGCTTGATATGCTGCAGAATGAGGGTGGACTTTCCCACACCTTTCTGGCCCAGGATGCCAAGGATGCGAACGTCCCAGTTGATGGTATTATGCTGCCCCCGAAAGAAGTTCATGGGGGTGAGTTCCAGAAGTTGATAGAATTGGTCGTAAAGTGCTCGCATGGCGTGTTGCGGTATTGTTTCGGCACAAATATAATAAAACTGCGGTAAAATTCCCGCAATTTTAACAAGAAGTTGCGGAGATGTTTCCGCAGGATGGCTCAAAAGTCAGTCACTTTTTTTGAGGTATAAAAAATTATCCCCATTTTTGTTGTGAAGTATCATCCGATGATGATCCGTGAATGGAAAGCCTATTTTGACGAGGAGGAATAATACGATGGAAGCAATTGTTAATCTATGGTTTGAAAACGGCAGAATCTTCATTCTGACCGACAAGAATAACACCTACAGCCGCCCGCTGGAGGCTTTCCCTCTGCTCCTCGAGGCGACACCTGAACAGCGCGCCAAATTCGAAATCGGCCTTTCCGGGGATGATATTCACTGGGACGACATCGATGAAGACATCCACATCAGCAGCTTCTACCTGACGGCTGAGCCGAACACGGACAACCCGATTGCGGATATCTTCAAGCGATTCCCTTTCCTGAACGTTTCCGAAATTGCGCGGACCCTTGGCATTAACAAGAGCCTTCTCTCGAGGTATATCTACGGGATTAAAAAGCCGTCCGAAAAGCGGACGGAGCAAATCATCGGCACCATCCGCCAGCTCGGACGCGAAATGGCCTCGATCTGATCGTTACCCCAATGTTACCCCAGATTCAGCTGCAAATAAGTGGTATTTCCTGCTATATTCTTAGGATGAAAAACGGCTTCCTACGGCTGTCTGAAGGGGGTAGGCGGGTAAATGGTTCTCTCGTCTTGCAAGGCCCCCGGGAGGGCACCGAGATAGCGCCGGCCCCACGGCCGCTATGAGAGCGGCTTCCGCTACCGTCGGTGCGGCCATTGGTTTTCCAAGAAAAATGGCTATATTTATTCCCGAGTAACGACATCCTGATGAAAAAGCGCTTCCTTGCGGTCCTGGCCGCGTTCCTTGTCGGCATCTGCCTGGCCCTCCTCTTCACCTGCAGGCAGGAAAGAAAGGCGGTGATTCCGCCGACCGAAGACTCCAGCGCGTTCGTGACGATCACCGACGCCGTCCCGGACGCCATCCTGGAGATCCGCTATTACGGCACCTACAACTTCGTGGGGGCCCGGGTCGATGGTTACGAGCAGCCCACGGCCCTGCTCACCCGGAAGGCGGCCGAGGCGCTGAAGTCCGTGAGCGACGAGGTCATCGCCCAGGGCTACCGGCTGAAGATCTACGACGCCTACCGCCCGCAGAAGGGCGTGGACCATTTCGTCCGGTGGGCGGCCGACCTCTCCGACACCCGGATGAAGCCCTATTTCTATCCCGACCTGGACAAGAGCGTCCTCTTCGAACAGGAGTACATCATGGAGAAAAGCGGCCACACGCGCGGCTCCACCGTGGACCTGACGCTCTTTGACATGGCGACGGAGAAGGAACTGGACATGGGCGGCACCTTCGACTGGTTCGGTCCGGAGAGCCATCCCGACTTCTGCGGGAACCCGGAGACCGGCGAATACACCGGAGACAACGCCAAGAGCCCGGCCGGACGCAGCATCACGCCCGAGCAGTTCGCCCACCGCATGATTCTCCGCAAGGCCATGCTGGCCCACGGCTTCAAGCCCCTCGACACGGAATGGTGGCACTTCACCCTCAGGGACGAGCCCTTCCCCGACACCTATTTCACCTTCCCGGTACGCATGCTCACCAACGAATAACGACCAGATCACGCTCCGTCGATCACCCGCTTCGCGGCAGCGCACAGCGCTTCGTAGAAATCGGACCCGTAGGCTTCGGTCAACGGGTCCTTTAAAAATTCATACGCCCGGATCCCTTCCCGACGGCCTTTCTCGAAGGCGCACTGGCAGATGTCCCAGCGATGGAGGTTCAGGCCCACGGTGCCGTTCTTCAGGTCCACCACCCGGATGGGATAGAGCTGGCAGGAAATGGGTTTCCGGAAGGACGATTTCCCGGCGAAGAACTGCCGTTCGATGGAGCACAGGCAGTTCCCGTCCTCGAAATGGCAGAAGGCGCATTCCTCGCTGCCGGGGACGAGCGGAGTGACGAGGTCCCCGTCCCGATCGATCTCGAAGAAGCCCTTCTCCTCCACGGCCTGCCGTCCTTCCGGCCGCATCAGCGGGGAAAAGACGTCGTAGTTGGCCTCGATGGGGTCCAGTTCCTCTTCCTTGAGCGGAGCGCCGCTGTCGCCCACGATGCAGCACTTTCCCCGGCACACGGGATAGTCGCAGGCGAAGTATTCCAGGATGACGTCCTCGGACACGAGGACATCCCCGATCTGGACGATGGTGCCGAATCTTCTCTTATGCCCCATTACTCCACGACATATTCGGCCACCTTGCCGGAAGAGAGGGCGGAGAGCATTCCCTTCAGGGAGGCGGCGGTGATTCCGTTCACGCTTTCCTTGTAGTGCGTGACCATGTCCTTGCCGATGCCGTAACGGGCCACGACGGAGGAGACGACGGTCTCCGGCTCCGACAGTTCCCGGTTCATCTCGGCGAGGACGAGCGCCTTGTAGGCATTGACATCCTTCTGGGAAAGGTTGGCCTGGGCAGCCTTGCGGATGCCATGACGGATGGCCGGCAGGGCTGCGGCGGCGTTCCCGCCCTCGCAGGAAACGACCATCCAGAGCCGCTCCTGGGGATAGGAATGGAAACCGCAGGTCACTTCCGTGGACAGGCCCGTCCCCTCGAGCGCCGTGACGACCTGGCGGCGGAGCACGTCGGCCCCGACCTGGGCCATCACGTAGTTGACCCCGGAGAGCGGAAATTCCGCATCCAGCCGGACATAGGCGCCCTTCGCGCCTTCCTTTCCGTTCTTCACGGAGGGTCCTGACACCGGCGTGTACCGGACCGACTTCCGGGCCTCGGATCCCCGCTGCGTGCGGAAACCGCCCACATACCGGAGGAGGGCCCGCCGGGCGGCGTTCTCATCGACATCACCCACGATGACGAGCATGCCGTCGTTGACCCGGGAGAAGCGGGACTCCCAGAACTGCGCGGCCTTGGCCTGCGTGGCCGGTCCCAGGGCCGACGGATATTTCCGCGACGTATAGGTGAAACCCGGATACATCTGCTTGTAGAGCCGGTCCTCCACGGACTCGTGGGCCCAGGCGGCATTGCGCAGGTAGATGTCGAACTCGCCCCGGTTCACGGTGCGGCTGTTCCCGAGGGCCAGGAGGGCCTTCAGGAGGGACGGAAGCTTCGAGGAAGGGGCGCTGCCGTGGATGGACGTGAACGTCAGGGAGACCTGCGCCTCCATGCCGATGCCGTTCACGGCCAGATGGTCCCGGAAATCGGCGGCGGACATGCCTCCGGCGTCATACAGGGACAGCATGTCCCCGAAATAGCCGCCTTCCCCCTCCAGCAGGCCGGACACGCCGGAGAGGCCGCCGCCGAGCAGGAGGGCATAGCTGAACATCCCGCTGCCGGGGACCTGCTTGTACACGACCCGGATGCCGTTGGAGAAGGTCCACAGGCTGCCGCCCGAGACAGGCTCGGGCTTCGTTTCCTTGATTTTCACCTTCGGACAGCTCACATCCAGGGAGGAAGTGTCCCGCTGCCAGGAATAGTCCTTGGATTCCGGGAAGGTGGAACCGTACAGATAGGCCAGGTTGTACTGGAACAGGGCATTGTCCTCGTCCAGGGAATCCAGCTGCGCCCGGTACTCGAGCGTCAGGTTGGAGAGCTGGCTCAGGAGCGAGGTCGAGAACTGGTTGAACAGGCGCGTCTCCGTGCTGTCCGGGACGTTCTTCCGGGCGAACAGGCGCGTTTCCTCGCTGTAGGGGGCCAGGTTCGCCCCGTACAGGAAATGGGAGATGCAGCGGTCCACGTACTTCCGGTTTCCGAGGCTCTGCGCCCCCCGCTGGAGCATGCCGGCAAGCATTGCCTGCTTCGCTTCGGCGAACTCCTTCACGGGGACACCGAACTCGTCCAGGCCGGCGAGCGACTGGGAGACCGTCTTCATCGCCGCCTCCAGGTGCTCCCGGTCCGTGAGGACCTCCACGGCGTACTCCTCGTCCCCGCCCGTCTCGGAGCTGTTCAGGTACTGGAAATCCACCTTTCCGTAAGGGATGCCGGCGTCCCGGAGATTGCGTTCGATCCGCCGCAGGGCGATCGTGCGGAACTCCCGGCTCAGGATACCCATCACCAGGGCCTGCGCCGTGTTCATCTGCTCATGGGCCGTCCGGGGAGAGGCATAGGCGATGCGGACGACCCCCTTGTCCCCGGTATGCGTGGGCCGGAACACCACGGAGGGCATCACCGACGGTTCCCACACATAATCCGGTCCATGGCTGTTTTCCACGAAATGCTGCGGGACCATCATCGAGAAGATATCCATCTTCTTCTTGAACTCCACCGGATCGATGTCGCCGCTCACGATGACGGCCTCATCGGCCTGGGAGGCGGCCACCTGCGCAAAGGTCACCAGGAGGGTGGAGTCCAGCACGTTGGCGTCATAGACCGGGACGCGGTCCAGATGGAGGACGGTATGGCCGTCCTGCTCCTGGAACCAGCCGCCGGGACGGGGACCGATGCCGCTCCGCCTCAGGAAGCGGGTGTCCAGCTGTTCGTCAGAGCCGGCGACAGGCGCTTCCCCGCGCCGCACGAGGGCGAAATCGGCAAAACCTTTCACTTCGTCGTTCCGGACCATATAATAGGCGACCCCGCAGCGGAGCGTCCCTTTCTGGACCTTGCCGTCCACGGGAAGGAAAGGCAGGGGCTGTGCTGGCACAATTATTGAAAAAGCCAAGAAGGCCAGACTGGAAACTATGGAGAAGAGTCGGGTCGACATGGAAATAGCTCGTTTGAAATGCAAAATTAACACAAAAAATTGCTATTTTTGCAAAATACGTGCAACAACGGACAATGATTAAATATTAACAAATAAACCGCAAAGCAGTATGAAAAGATTATTTGTGACTCTCGCTGCGCTTTCTCTCGCCGCAGGAATGGCTTCCGCCCAGGACTTCAACGCCGCCGTGGAAACTTTCAACATGGGTGCCCAGACCCTTGAGGCCAACAAGGCCGAGGCCCTGACCCAGTTCAAGAGCGCCCTCGCCCAGTTCGAGGCCTGCACGGAAGACGAGGCTGCCGAAATGGTCGCCCAGTGCAAGAAAATCATCCCCCAGACCATCCTCTCCATCGCCAAGGAGCAGATCAACGAGGCCAGCTATGACGAGGCCGTCGCCACCCTCAAGGAGGCTGCCACCGTCGCCGGTGAATATGGCATCGAAGAAGTTGCTGCCGACGCCAAGGAGCTCATTCCCAACGCTTATTCCCGCAAGGGTGCCGCCCTGCTGAAGGCCAAGGACTTCGCCGGTGCCGCCGCCGCCCTCAAGGAAGTGGTCGCCCTCACCCCCGAAGACGGTCAGAGCCAGCTCCTGCTGGGCCAGGCCCTGATGCAGGCCGGTGACAGCGACAACGCCGTCGCCGCCCTCGAGGCCGCTGCCGCCCTCGGCAAGGAAGACCAGGCCAAGAAGCTTCTCTCCAACCTCTTCCTCAAGGAAGGCATGGCCCTCGTGAAGGCCGGCAAGAGCGCCGACGCCATCGCCGCCCTCGAGAAGTCCAACAGCTACCTGGAGAGCGCCAACGCCTACAAGCTCATCGCCAGCGCCTACACCAAGCTGGGCAAGAGCAAGGACGCCATCGCCGCCTACAAGAAGTACCTCGAGGTGAGCCCGGACGCCAAGGATGCCGCCGACGTGATGTTCACCATCGCCGCCACCGCCCAGAAGGCCGGTGACAAGGCGACCGCCATCGAGTACTACAAGAAGCTCTCCGGCAACGCCAAGTACGCCGCCCAGGCCACCCAGCAGCTCGGTGCCCTGCAGAAGTAAAGCTTCCTTTTTATCCAACGCAAAAGAGGGCGGTCCGGATCCGGACCGCCCTCTTTGCTTGTTCAAGGGCTAGCGGATGGCGTCGAAGACCGGGGACAGCGTGAAGACGAAATCGTAGGGCTGCGCCGGGAGGAGGTACTCCTTCAGCGGCCAGGTGCCCCAGGATGTGATCCCGCCGACGCCCATCTGGGCGAGGTCCATATGGACATAGGTCGTCCCGCGGGAGCGATCGTTCTCGTGGGCCTTGGCCTTGAGTTCCAGGGAATGGACGTGCGTGTCCAGGTCCTCGAGGCTGAACGGAAGGGCGGAGGCGGAGAAGGGCGTCGCCGAGAAGAGTTTCAGGCCGGTGCCGGTCTCGTCCGCGATGGTCAGCCAGCGCATGCCGGTGTGCGTGCCGGACTCCTGCGCGCGCACATAGCCGTAGTGGTACTGCTCCTCCACCCGCTGACGGTAGCGACCCAGTAGAGCGGCGCTATGACGGTCGGAATAGTTCTCCCACGGGCCCAGGCCGAAGAAATCCAGGTCGGAATACTGGCCGGGCATCGCGAAACGCATCCCGAAGCGGAAGAGGTACTGCGCCTCGGACAGGCCGCCGGCGTCCTCCAGGGACTCGGAAACGGCCACCGTGCCGTTCGGATCCACGAGATAGGCCACCTTCACGACCCCCTTTCCGTCGATGGGCGCGAAGGCCACATCCACCTGGCAGGCATTCCCGACAGCCTTCGCGGCGACGGACGCCACCTTGAAATCGATGTTCCGCCACAGGGCGAAACGGTTCTGGAAGCGGGCGCCGAGGTCGTTCTCGGTGAGGGCGCGGTCGAAGCACGGCACCATCGGCGCGGAAATCATCTCCTGGCCGTCCAGCTTGTACGAGGTCAGGGCGCCGAGGCTCTTGTCGATGGTAACCTCCCAGGTAGCATAGCGGGTGCTCAGCGTGCCGGGACGGGAGAGGGTGCCGAAGAAAGTGAAGGCCGAGGCGCTTTCCTTCGTCTTCACGACTCCCTTCACTGGCTCGGCCGAACCGGCCGGAAGGGCGGGCTCGTCGCGGAGGACGAACTGGTCATAGGCCACCTCGAAGCCGGCGGGCAGCAGCGGGGTCGCCTCCTTGAGCTGATACCGGACGGTCAGGGTGACGACGTCGCCCTCGGGCAGGTCGCCGATCAGCAGGTCCAGCGGGCGGGTCTCCTGCGGAGCCACTTCCAGCCGCTCCACGACACCGGTCCGGACCGGCTCGCCGTCGGCTTCCAGCGACCACAGCAGGCGGTAGCGCGTGAGGTCGGTGAAGAAGTTCTCATTCTTGACCTGCAGCGCGCCCGGACGGTCGCCCGCGGTCGTGAGGATGTTGCGGTACTGGTAGCGGACCTCGTAGGCGTGCGGATGCAGGGTGCGGTCCGCGGCGATGACGCCGTTGCAGTTGAAGGAGCCGTCGGACGGGTCGTAGTCGTTCAGGTCGCCGCCGAAGATGTAGATGTGGTCCGTGCCGGGCTTGTCGGACGGCCAGCGGAGCGCCTGGTCCATGAAGTCCCAGATGAAGCCGCCCTGGTAGGCCGGTTCGCTGCGGATGAGGTCCCAGTATTCCTTGAAATTGCCCATGGAATTGCCCATCGCGTGCGCGTACTCGCACTGGATGAGGGGCTTGTCGGCATGCCGGAGATAGGAGCGGTCCTCGTCCGGGGAGCTGTACATCGGGCAGTAGATGTCCGTATAGCGGAGGCTCTTCTGCTCGCGACGGAGGACGCCCTGCTCATACTGCACGGGGCGGGACGGGTCGTAGGCCTTGATCCAGTCGTAGCAGGCCTCGAAGTTGGGGCCGGCCCCGGCCTCGTTGCCGAGGCTCCAGACAATGACGGCGGGGTGGTTGAAGTCGCGCCTGACCATCCGGCTGTCGCGGGCGAGGTGCGCGGCGGCGAAGAGGGGATTCTTGGCCAGGGTCTCGGGACCGTAGCCCATGCCGTGGGATTCGATGTTGCCCTCGTCCACCACATACAGGCCGTACTTGTCGCACAGGGCGAGCCAGCGCGGGTCGTCAGGATAGTGGCAGGTACGGACGGCGTTGATGTTCAGCTGCTTCATGATCCGGATGTCGCGGATCATCTCCGCCTCGGTGATGACGTAGCCGCCGGAAGGACTCAGTTCATGCCGGTCGGCGCCCTTGATGAGGATGGGCTGGCCGTTGACCAGCATCTGGTTGCCCACGACCTCCACGGTACGGAAACCGAAGTCCACACGGGTGCTCTCCGCGACGCCCTTGCGGGCGGAGGCTTTCACTTTCAGCGTATAGAGGTTCGGGGTCTCGGCGCTCCAAAGGGCCGGATTCCGGACAGAGCCGGTGAAATCGACCTTGCCCTTGACCGGCTTCAGGCCGGCGGCGGAAAGGACGGACTCCCCGGCGGCATCCACCACTTCCAGGTCCACGGCGGCGATGCCCCTGGTGACCTCCAGGGCCACTTTCACGGAACCGTCGGCCCCGGCGATGACATGGACATCCTCCAGGCGCTCCTTTTCACGGGTATAGACCTCGACGCCCCGGGCGATGCCGGAGAAGCGCCAGAAATCCTGGTCCTCCAGGTAGGTGCCGTCGCACCAGCGGAAGATCTCGAGGGCGATGGTATTCTCCCCCGCATGGACATACTTCGTCAGGTCGAAGCGGGCTTCCAGCTTGCTGTCCTCGCTGTAACCGACCATTTTTCCGTTCACCCAAACCCGGACGTTGGAGGTGGCGCTGCCGATGTTCAGGCACACCTGCTTCCCGATCCAGGACGGATCCACGGTGAAGGTCCGGCGGTACTGGCCCACATAGTTATGTTCCAGGCCCGGATAAGGCGGATTGATTTCGTCATGGCCGCGCCAGGCATAGCCGTTGTTCACATAGAGAGGGTCGCAGTAACCGTTCAGGTCCCACATCCCGGGTACGGGAATCTCGTCCCAGGCCGTGTCGTCATAGCCCACGGCCTCGAACCCCTTCAGACGTCCCTCGATGGTGGGGTTGAAGCGGAACTTCCACAAGCCGTTCAGGCTCAGGGTATTCTGCTGGTCGGTAACGAAAGTCGCCCGCATGGGCATCCGGTTCTCTTCAAAGACATTCGGGTCCTGCCAGGGCTCCATCTTGGTTTGCGCCGCAACAGGCAGGAAGGTGGCCAGGACGGCCAGGGAAAGGAGAAGTTTTCTCATTACGTGGTCAATTTGCGTAAAGATACCCATTTTTTCGCAAACGACTCCCATTTTCAGATTCCAATCGTAAAAAAACAGCAGGCAAACGGCCTTCCAGGCCCGCCGGAGGCCCATTTATGACTTTATCCGTCTTCTTTTTGCGAACGCGGATAGTTTTCCGGTACTTTGCAGGGAAGGATCCGGGACTGGACCCGGGCAAGAATGACATGAAGCGAATGCTGTTTTTCGGATGCCTCGGCGGCATCCTCCTGTCCGCCGCCTGCGAGCGGCTGGACGACGACCGCACTCTCCATACCGGAGAGAGAGACTACATTTTCACCCTGGAGGACGTGGCGCAGCTGCTCGCCGCCGTCCCCGTGGGCGATGCGCAGGTGGGAGAGGTGAAAGATGCCGTATCGGCCTCTTCCGACAACGGGTACGATACGGAATACACGATGAAGGACCTGTTCCTGACGCCGGGGGCGGGCGTGGGGTCGGAAACGGCCACCCGCGTGGAGGCCTATCCGGAGCCCCTCCGGGACCTCATCACGGCGGCCGTCCGGAAAACCTTCGGAGACACCCGGTCCATGGACGCCGAGACCTTCCTGGACGCCCTGTCCGGATCGGATGTCCAGATCTACTGGCCGTATTCGGAGGAATTCGAAGGCGGCGAAATGCCGGTCGTCACCTTCGACCCGGGGGACAATTCCGTCCGGAACATCGGCTATCTCCGACGGGAGGACGGGACGGTGGAGGAAGTCATCGTGGACGAAGACATGGCCCGGGAACGCCCGGTCTGGGTGGTGAACCGGAATGCGGACGCGGAATACAAGTCCCTGGAGATGCGCCGGCGGGAGGATCCGGACTGGGGCCAGGGCGGGCTCATCACGGCCGGGACGAGGGCGTCCGGCAAGAACTACTTCCAGACGCTGGTCCTCCGCTCCTTCCAGGCGAACCGCCAGTACGACTCCTGGTTCGCCGGGGGCAGCGAGTTCTTCGTCAAATGCGGCGCCGTCGAGGACTTTACGGCCTCCACCGATGCGGAACTGCGGCTCTACTCCCCTTCCGTCACGGACTTCCTCATCGTCGTCAAGCGGAGTGAAGTGGGAAAACCGGTGGACTTCAACGCCGTCCTCGTGTCGGAATGGACCGGCATGCTGGACAACTGCGCCTTCATGATGGTGGAAGACGACGGCGGCGCGCTCACCACCTGGAAGTGCTCGGCCATGGTCAAGTACAATTCCAAGAGCTATGGATTCGACATCGAGATCCCGCTCCACACCCGGGACGACATCGTGTGGCGCGGCGCCCTCACCCGCACCTACATCGAGCGCAACAGCGGCGCCGTCGGCCACTTCGGCGACGTGGACCTGGTGCTGGAGTTGATCTGAAAACAAGGAAGTCAGCGGACGGTCATCTCGCAGGCGCGGCAGTCGAAGTCCAGGCGCAGGCGGCGGCCGTTGTTCACGAGGTAAAGCGGCTCGGGACGGGTGCCCGGACGCTGTTTCGGGCACAGTCCGAGTTCATGGCGGAGGCAGTACCTGGTACGCATGTATTCGATGCCGTCCCGGTGGGTGAGCTCGTAGGCATCCTCCATCTCCAGGGCGCCTCTTTCCCGGTAGATTTCCCGCGCGACGGAATTCGCCACATTGTCCTTGTAGGTCAATTTCTCCGGGGCGGGAAGCGGATCGACCCTCCCCTTCCGAAGGGGCCGCATCCGGACCGGGAGCGTGTCCAGCCGATCCGCCAGCTGACGCCGGACGCCGTTCAGGAAAGCGGCGGAGAGGAAGGGTACCGGTCCGTCCGTCTCCACATCGGCCACCGCAAAGGAATAGAATCCGGCGCGTTTGGACAGCTGGACCCGGACGGAAGCCAGCATGCGTTCCGCATCCCGGGCGGCATCGACCGCGACCGTCTCGGTGACAGCGGCTTTCCGGCCATCTTCCGTGACCGCTTCGGCATGGAGAGCCGTCCCGCTTTCCAGCCGCACCCGGACCGTGACGCCGATTTCCCGCACGGGACGGTCGGCTTCCATCTTCCGTTCGAAATCCGCGTCGATGTTGCGGTACAGCCGGAGCCCCGGCCGCAGGCCCTCCACCGGCTTGCATCGGATCGTGAAACCGTCGCAGACATCGCCCCGGAAGCCCACGATGCCCCCGTCCTTCCCCACGAAGGCGAACCCGTCTCCGTTATGGAGAGAAAGGCCGGCGTCGGCGGGACGGACCGTCAGGGAACCCGGCTTCACGGACGCGACGGTGCCGATGTACTCGCCCATGGACTTGGGGGCGTCCATCGAGGCCCAGGAGCCGCGCTTCCCGTCCAGGAAGAGTTCCGTATAGTCCCGGTTGAAGGTCTTTTTCAGATCGGGCGCGAAGCCGCCCCGGAGCGTACCGAAGGAGGACCGGCAATAGCGGTCCGGATAGCGGCGCACCAGCGCGTCCAGCGCCTCGGAATAAGCCCGGACGACATTCCGGACATAGGAGATGCTTTTCAGCCGGCCCTCGATCTTGAACGAATCGGCACCGGCCCCGGCGAGATCCTCCAGCCGGTGGATCAGGTTGAAGTCCTTCAGGGACAGGAGCGCCTTGTTCCGCGCCAGCACATGCCCCTCCCCGTCCTCCAGGTCATACAGAGAACGGCAGGCCTGGACGCAGGCGCCCCGGTTCGCGCTCCGGCCTGCCAGACGCTCCGACAGGTAACACTGGCCGCTGTAGCACACGCACAAGGCCCCATGCACGAAACACTCCAGTTCCGCGTCCACCGATTCCCGGATGGAACGGATCTGCTCCAGCGACAGTTCCCGTTCCAGCACCAGCCGCCCGTAGCCCAGGCTCTCCGAGAAACGGGCCTTTTCCGGTGTCCGGATGGCACACTGGGTGGAGGCATGCAGGATCATCCCTTCCGGGGCCAGCCGCGTGACGGCCGAGTCCTGGACGATGAGGGCGTCCACTCCGGCGCTGGAGAGCTCCTGCAGGAGCCTGCGGGCCTCCGGGATCTCTTCATCGTAAACCAGCGTATTGAAAGTCACATAGATACGGACACCGAACCGATGCGCATATGCACACAGCTGACGGATATCCTCCACCGGGTTCCCCGCGGCCTGGCGCGCTCCGAACGCCGGTCCGGCGATATAAACGGCATCGGCACCGCAGTCGATGGCTGCCATGCCGATTTCTGCCGTGCGGGCGGGTGCGAGGAGTTCGAGGGGCCGCACGTTATTTCGTATAGAAGATGAAGCGGTTCCGGTCGTAGAAGTCCTTGACGATGTCGGTCTGGTTGAAGCCGGCCTCGCGGAACACCGCCTCCGTCTCCTTTCCCAGGACCTCGTTGATTTCCGTCAGGCCCTTGCCCTCGGCCGCCAGGAAACGCTCCGACCAGCGGGCGATGGCCCGGTAGAACTTGAGCGGGTCCTCGTCCGGGACGAACAGGGCCGACGCGGGTTCGTAGTCCAGCACGTTCTTCCGGATCAGGGGCTTTTCGGACTCCATCACGTAGGGCGGATTGGAAAGGATGAGGTCGAATTCCCCGAAGTTGAATTCCTGCTCCGGATCCAGGACGTCGGCATTGACGAACGTCGGAGTCTGGGCGCCGGAAGCCTTCATCTCGGAGGAGAAATTCTGGCTCCGGGCCACGTCCAGGGCACCTTCCGAGTTGTCCACGCCCACGACCCGGCATCCCGGCACCGCCAGGGCCACCGTCCAGGCGATGTTGCCCGATCCGGTGCACAGGTCCAGGATGCGGACAGGGTCGGCCGTACGGCCGTAGGGGATGCGCCGCTGCTTGATCCGGGCCGCCAGCTTGATGGCCTCCCGCACCAGGAGTTCCGTTTCGGGACGCGGCACGAGGACGTTCTTGTCCACCTTGAAGATATGGCCGCAGAACTCGGTCTTTCCTACCACGTACTGGATGGGCTCGCCGGCCTGGAGCCGCACCATCGCCTCCGCAAGCGGCTGGACCTTTTTCTTGTCGATCTGGTACTGCGGTTCGATGATGTGGGTATAGTTCTTGGTGCCCAGGATCTCGGAGCACAGCTGGAGGACCACGGCCTTGGCTTCCGCCGTGGGATACAGGCTCTCCAGGGAGGCGACACCGTCTTTGATGAATTCGGACAGAAGCATGGGCTTAGGCGTTTTCGATGATCGTGGTCAGGAAATCGGTGAAGCTCAGGCCGGCGGCGCGGACCATCTTCGGGACCAGCGAGGCGTTGGTCATGCCCGGGATGATGTTGACCTCCAGGAAATAGATGCCGTCGGGAGCCGATATGTAATCCATCCGGACCAGGCCCTTGCAGCCCAGGCGGCGGTAGATGCGGCGGGAAATGTCCTGGATGCGGGCCGTCAGTTCGTCGGAAATCTCCGCCGGACAGACCTCCCGGCTGCAGCCGTTGTACTTGGCGTCATAGTCGAACCAGCCGGTCTCGGAGATGATCTCAATGACAGGCAGGGCCTTCACCTTGCCCCCGTCGGTATAGACGGCGCAGGTGAGCTCGTGCTCCGACTGGATGCCCTTCTCCACGATGACGGTATCCCCTTCCGTGAGGGCGAACCGGACGGCGGCGGGCAGGTCCTCCTCCTTCGTCACGCGGGTGATGCCGAAGCTGGAACCGGCGGACGTGGGCTTCACGAACAGGGGCAGGCCCAGCTCCTCCACCGCCTTCCGGGAGAAGGCTTCCAGGTCGTCCCCCTTGCGGAAGAAGGCGTCCGGAGCCAGTTTCACGTAATCCGCATCCCGCAGGTAGCTCTTGCAGGAGTACTTGTCGAACGCCACCGTGGTGACGAAGGCGCTGCAGGAAGAGTGCGGGACGCCCAGCATCTCGAAATACCCCTGCAGGAGGCCGGTTTCGCCCGGTGCGCCGTGCTGCATGATATACACGAAGTCGAACTTGACCTTCTCGCCCAGGACGCGGACGGAGAAATCGGTCTTGTCCACCTGGGGCTGCGCCCCTTCCGGGAACGGGACCCGCATCGAGTTGGCCTTCCGCATCGCGACGAGCTTCCAGTCCCCGAAACGGGCGAAGATTTCATAGACGTCATATTTGAACTCGTCGATCCGGGAAGCGGTGAACTCTCCGCTCCGGCAGGCGACCTCCCATTCGGAGGAATCACTGCCGTAGATGACGGCAATACTCTTGTACTCAGACATATCGGTCGATAGGTTGTTATTCGAAATAATACTCTTCCAGGTCGGATTTCGCCGAGGACGCACCCTCCTCTCCGGTGCAGAACGACTGCTCCGTCGCCGCCGGGAAGGCGTCGTTCGAGGAAATGCCCAGCGTTCCGTCCGCGAGGACCTTCTTCATCCAGAGGCCCCAGATGGGCAGGGCCATGTTGGCACCCTGTCCGAGGGCGGTGGAGGCGAAATGGACATACCGGTCCTCCGCACCCACCCAGACGCCGGCGGTGATGGTGGGCGTATAACCGATGAACCAGCCGTCGGAGTTGTCGTTCGTGGTTCCGGTCTTGCCGGCGATGGGGCCGCTGAGTCCGTAACGGAAACGCAGGCGGGAGCCCGTACCGCCGTCCACGACGCCCCGCATCATCTGGATCATCGCATAGGCGGCGTCTTCGGTGACGGCCTCGTGGCGGCGGTCGGAGAACTGTCCGAGCACGTTGCCGTCGCTGTCCTCGATCCGGGTGACGAACAGCGGATAGGTATAGACGCCCCGGGAGGGGAACGTGTTGTAAGCCGTCACCATTTCATACACGGACAGGTCCGCCGAGCCCACGCACAGGGAGACGACCGGGTCGATCCGGCCGCTGATGCCCATCTTGTGCATCATGGCGACCATCGCCTCGGGTCCCAGCTGCTTCATCAGGTAGGCGGCCACGGAGTTGGAACTCTGGGCCAGGCCCCAGCGCAGGTCCACCATGGTCCCGCTCGTGTGCGGGTCCTGCGGAGTCCACGTCTGGTTGCCGTTGACCACCAGCACCTGCGGGACGTTGAGCACCTTGTCGCAGGGAGTCATCCCGGACTCCATCGCCAGCGTATAGAGGAACGGCTTGATGGTGGAGCCCACCTGGCGCTTCCCCTGGCGGACGTTGTCGTACTTGAAATAGCGGTAGTCGGGCCCGCCCACGTAGGCGCGGATATGCCCCGTGACCGGTTCGATGGCCATGAAGGCGGCCCGGAAGAAGGACTTGTAGTAGCGGATGGAGTCGTCCGGGGTCATCACGGTGTCCCGGTAGCCGGGGGCGTCCCAGGTGAACACCCGCATGGGCACCTTCTCGGAGAAGCTCTTCAGGATTTCCGAATCGGACTTGCCGGAGGCCTTCATCATCCGGTTGCGGTCGCTCCAGCGGCGGGCCTGCGACATCGCGACATCGACGATCTTCTCGTCCGTCCCGTTGGCGAAGGGGGCGTTCTTCTTGTTGCGCAGTTCGCGGAAGAAGGCGGCCTGGAGGTTCTTGCCCAGGTGCTCGGCGATGGCTTCCTCCGCATACCGCTGCATCTTGTAGTTGATGGTCGTATAGATCCGGAGGCCGTCCTTGTCCAGGTCATAGGGCGTGCCGTCGCTCTTGAGGTTCTTGTTCAGCCAGCCGTACAGGGGGTCGTCGGCCCACTGGAGGGAATCGGCCCGGAACTCCTCCACGTTGGGATAGGACTTCCGGCGCGGCCGTTCGGCGGACATCGTGCGGCGGAGCATGTCGCGGAAATACGGGCCCACGCCGGTGGTGCGGTCCACGCCGCGCGCGTGCAGTTCGATGGGAAGGTTCCGCAGGGAGTCGCACTCCGCCTTGGTGAGGTACTTCTTCTCCACCATGCGGCCCAGCACGAGGTTCCGCCGCTCCAGGGCCTTGTCCGGATTGATGGCGGGGTTGTAGCGGGTGGGCTTGTTCACCATGCCCACGAGGACGGCGCTCTCCTCCACCTTCAGGTCGCTGGGATTCTTCCCGAAGAACTGCAGGGAGGCCGACTGGATGCCGTAGGAATTGGAGCCGAAGAACACGGCGTTCAGGTACATGTCCACGATCTCCTCCTTCGTATAGTTGCGCTCGAGCTTCACTGCCGTGATCCACTCCCGGAGCTTGATCCAGACCATGTCCAGCTTGGAGGCGTGCTCCTTGCGGGGGTAGAGGGTCTTCGCCAGCTGCTGGGTAATGGTGGAACCGCCGCCCTGGCTGGAGTCGCGGGAGAGGAGCGTCTTGAACAGGACGCGGAACAGGCTCGGGATGTCGATCCCGGAGTGCTGGTAGAAGCGGGCGTCCTCCGTCGCGACGGTTGCGTGCACCAGGTGCAGGGGCAGTTCGTCATAGCCCACGAAGGTCCGGTTCTCGATATGATAGGTCGTAAGGATCTCGCCCTCTTCGGCAATGACCTGCGTGGCGAGCTTGCTGTCGGGGTTCTCCAGCTCCTCGATGGTCGGGATCTCGGCGAAGGCCCAGACGATTCCGAGCAGCACCAGGACCAGGGCGATGGGCGCGAGGAGGAGGATCCAGAACCAGCGGACGATCTTCTTTTGCGTATTCTCTGACATCTTCAAAAATTTCTTTATGTGCGTACAAGACCATAAGGTCTTGCAGAGTGTTCCAAATTACAAAATTAATCAGAAAATTTGGATTATTCCCCGAATTCTCGCTTACTTTGCAAAATAAAAGGTAAAGCAGAAGATTATGGAGGGCAAAAATCTGGTCATCGTAGAGTCTCCCGGAAAGGTGAAGACCATCCAGAAGTATCTTGGAAAAGAGTATCTCGTCAAAGCCAGCATCGGACATATCCGTGACTTGCAGGAAAAGAAACTGGGCGTGGACGTCGAACACGGTTTCCAGCCTGAATACGTGGTCCCGGCCGACAAGAAGAAAGTCGTCGCGGAACTGAAGAAACTCTCGTCGGCAGCCGAAACCGTCTGGCTCGCCTCCGATGAGGACCGGGAAGGGGAGGCCATCTCCTGGCACCTTTCCGAGACCCTGGGCCTGGATCCTGCGAAGACCCGCCGGATCGTTTTCCACGAAATCACCAAGCCGGCCATCCTGGAGGCGATCGAGCATCCCCGGAACATCGACCGCAACCTGGTGGACGCCCAGCAGGCCCGGCGCGTGCTGGACCGTCTCGTGGGCTTCGAACTCTCCCCCGTGCTGTGGCGCAAGATCCAGCCGAAGCTCTCCGCCGGCCGGGTGCAGAGCGTTGCCCTGCGCCTCATCGTGGACCGCGAGAAGGAGATCATGGCTTTCCGGAGCGAACCCTATTACAAGGTGGAGGCCGTCTTCCATCCGGAAGGTACGCCGGCCACGCTGAAGGTGAAGGCCCTCCTGGACACCCGCTTCCCCTCCGAGGAAGAGGCCCGCAAGTTCCTGGAGGACAGCATCGGCGCCGCATACCGGATCGATTCCCTCGAAAAGAAGGAGGCGACCCGCTATCCCGCGCCCCCTTTCACCACCTCCACCCTGCAGCAGGAGGCTTCCCGCAAACTCCACTTCCCGGTGGCGACGACGATGCGCGTCGCGCAGGCCCTCTACGAGCGCGGTCTCATCACATACATGCGTACCGACTCGGTGAACCTCTCGAACCTCGCCCTGGGAACCGCAAAGAAGTTCATCCTGGAGCAATTCGGGGAGGAGTATTCCCATACGCGGCAGTACCGGACCAAGACCAAGGGTGCCCAGGAGGCCCATGAAGCCATCCGTCCCACCTTCATCGAGGACACGGCCATCGAGGGAACCGCCCAGGAGAAGAAGCTCTACGAGCTGATCTGGAAGCGCACCGTCGCTTCCCAGATGAGCGAGTCCCGGGTGATGAACACTTCCATCCGGATCGCTTCCGACAAGCGGTCCGAGCACTACGCCGTCCAGGCCTCCGAGATGCTGTTCGACGGCTTCATGAAAGTGTACCTGGAAGGCCGGGACGACGAGGAGCCGGAGGAAGGCGACCTCGTGCTTCCGGAACTCCATATCGGCGACCGGATGGACGAAAAGGGCGTCACCGCGCAGTGCAAGTACACCGCCGCCCCGCCGCGTTACTCCCAGGCCACCCTGGTCAAGAAACTCGAGGAACTGGAAATCGGCCGGCCGTCCACCTATGCGACCATCATCAGCACCCTCACCACCGGCCGCGGTTACGTGGTGAACGGTGACAAGGAGGGCGTCAAAGTCCCTGTGACGGACCTGTTCCTCAAGGGCGGCGTGCTCTCCGGAAAAGCCCGCACCGAAACCGTAGGCGCGGAGCGCGGCAAACTGCTTCCGCAGGAGATCGGCGTCATCGTCTCGGACTACCTGGTGAAGAATTTCAGCGACATCATGGACTACGACTTCACCGCCACGGTGGAGAAGGACTTCGACGAAATCGCGGAAGGCAACAAGGTCTGGAACAGCCTGATCGGCGAATTCTACGCGCCCTTCCACCAGCAGGTGGAGAGCGTCCTGGGGAACCGCGAGTACAGCCGCGTGAGCCGCGAGCTGGGCACCGCCCCCGACGGGCAGAAAGTGACGGCCGCCTTCGGAAAATTCGGCGCCTATGTCCAGAAGGGCGAAGGCGAGACGCGCCAGTTCGCCTCCCTCGGAAAGGGCCAGCTCATCGAGACCCTCACCCTGGAGGAGGCCCTGAAGCTGTTCGAACTCCCCCGTACCGTGGGCGAGCACGAGGGCATCCCCGTCATCGCGACCAAGGGCAAGTACGGTCCCTACCTCAAGTACGGGGACCGCAACGTGAAGCTCCCGCGCGGGGCCGACCCGCTCAAGATCACCCTGGAAGAGTGCGTCCGGATCATCGGCGAAACCGCCGCCGCACCGGCCGCGAACGCCGTCATCGCCGAATGGGGCGACATCCGGATCATCAACGGACGTTACGGTCCGTATCTGAAATCCGGCGAACAGAACTACCGGATTCCCAAAGGAACGGATGCAGGAGCACTTACCCTGGCTGACTGTCAGGCCATTATCGAACAGTCCAGCCCCACGGGGAAAGGGAAAAGGCACTTCAAAAAATAAAGCATCGTTCCCGGACACCCTCCTTCTGACATTAAAAACGGCGCTTTTCGCGTCGTTTTTTTGTTGAATCGTTAATTTTCTACCCGGAAAATAAACAACTTATAAAAAGTTTTTTTAATTTTGTAGCGGTTAGTTTTAAACAGTAATCCCCCTCAGACCTATGGCAACCTATCACATCGACCAGATCGACCAGAAAATCCTCTCCTTCCTTGTCAAGAACGCCCGGATGCCCTTCCTGGAGATCGCCCGGGAATGCGGTGTTTCCGGCGCCGCCATCCACCAGAGAGTCAAGCGTCTGGAAGCAAACGGCGTCATTACCGGGTCCCGATTGCTCGTGAAGCCGCAGGCCCTGGGCCTCAACGTGTGCGCCTACATCAGCATCTCCCTTTCGGAATCCACCCGGTACCCCGAAGTCATCGCCCAGCTGAAGAAAATCCCCGAGATCGTCGAGTGCCATTTCGTAACCGGCCGATACGCCATCCTCGCGAAGGTGTACTGCCTGGACAACGACCACCTGATGGAGGTCCTCCTGAACACCATCCAGAAGATTCCCCACATCCAGTCCACGGACACGATGATTTCCCTGGACGAGCCCATCGAGCGCCAGGTGTGGGTGAAGGAGTTCAAGAGCACGACCTATACCGGGCTCAGCCGCAAGTCTGAAGAATAGCCTCGGCGAGCAGGAGGTCCTCCTGCGTCGTCAGTTTGATATTGTTCCGCTCCCCTGCCGCATAGGAGAGCGGAATTCCGTATCGGCGCGCCACCGAAGCGTCGTCGGTGAACAGGGTGTCGAAGCCCTGCGCATAGGCGGCCTTCAGGTCCTCGGAACGGAACATCTGGGGGGTCTGCACCCCGAACACGCGGGAACGGTCCACCAGCTCGCCCGAATCCTTCAGGGCCCCGTCCCCGGTCCGGTCCAGGACCGCCAGGGTGTCCACCGTCGGGACCACCGGAATGAGGGCGCGGACGCTCTCCATCCGGTCGAACATCTCCCGGATCAGGCGGACGGACAGCAAGGGGCGCACCCCGTCATGGATGGCGACGACGGCGCCGTCGGGCACATATTCCAGGGCGTTCCGGACGGAATGGAAACGGGTGATCCCGCCCTTCACCAGACGCTGGGGACAGTTGAACCCCTTCTCCTGGCAGTAATGCCGCCACCAGGCGACATGCCCTTCGGGCAGGACCGTAATCACCTGGATATCAGGACATGCCTCCCGGAACCGCTCGATGGTGCGCTGCAGCACGGCCCGTCCCTCCAGCTCGAGGAACTGCTTGGGCAGGGCGGTGCCCATCCGGAGGCCGGAGCCTCCGGCCGTCACGACAAGGTACTTTTTTCGGTCCATTCCGTCAGATTCTTTACGCGAATGTAAGATTTTTTTCTTAATTTTGAGCGATTATTCACTTACGAAAAATTAAAAGCAAAGATAATGGCATTCCGTTTCCTGAACCAGGAGCTCGCAATCGACCTCGGCACGGCGAACACCGTCATTTTCCAGAATGACAACATCGTGCTGGACGAGCCCTCCATCGTCGCCATCGACAATACGACCAACAAGTGCATCGCCCTGGGCCAGAAGGCCAAGCTCATGCACGAGAAGACGAATCCCGGCATCCGCACCGTCCGTCCGCTCCGCGACGGCGTGATCGCGGACTTCAACGCGGCCGAGATGATGATCCGCGGTTTCATCCGCCAGGTCAACTCCAAGCACCGCAGCCTCTTCGCCCCGAACCTGAAACTCGTCGTGGGCATCCCTTCCGGTTCCACGGAAGTGGAGATCCGCGCCGTCCGCGACTCCTCCGAGCACGCCGGCGGCCGTGACGTGTACCTGATCTTCGAGCCCATGGCCGCGGCCCTCGGTATCGGCCTGGACGTGGAAGCCCCGAAGGGCAACATGGTCGTCGACATCGGAGGCGGCACCACCGAGATCGCCGTCATCTCCCTGGGCGGCATCGTCCAGCAGGACTCCATCCGCGTGGCCGGCGACGTGTTCACCACGGACATCCAGAACTACCTGCGCCAGCAGCATGTGATCAAGGTGGGTGAGACCACGGCCGAGAAGATCAAGATCGCCGTGGGGTCCGTCATCCCCGAACTGGACGTGGAGCCCGAGCCGTTCCTCGTGCGCGGTCCGAACCTCATGACCGGACACCCGGTGGAGGCCCTCATCCCCTACCAGGAGATCGCCCACTGCCTGGACAAGTCCATCGCCCGCCTGGAGACCTCCATCCAGCAGGTTCTGGAGCAGACTCCGCCGGAGCTCTACTCCGACATCGTGGAGAACGGCATCTTCCTCTCCGGCGGCGGCGCCCTGCTCCGCGGACTGGACAAGCGCCTTTCCGAGAAAGTCAACATTCCGTTCCACGTGGCGGAGGACCCGCTCCGCGCCGTGGCCCGCGGTACCTGCATCGCCCTCAAGAACACGGACAACTACTCTTTCCTGATGCGCTAGTATGCCCAAGGAAAGGTCGATTCTTCCCCGGATTATCAATGCAGCAATCTTCATCGTGATGGAGATTGCTGCGTTGCAACTGCTCTCGCGCAACGCCACGCTCCAGCAGGTCTGGATCGCCCGGACGGCGCACGGGATCATGGGAACCGTGTGGGGAAGCACGCAGAAGGTGGCGAACTACTTCAACCTCCTGCGCATCAACGAGGACCTGGCCGCGGAGAACTTCGAGCTCCGGGAGGAGCTGGACTCCTACCGGAGCGAGGCCCATGCGCGCCGCATCGACTCGCTGGGCGTCGCCCACGGACGGGTGCAGGGGTTCGACTACACCCCGGCGGAGGTCATCAAGATCAGCCGCAACAAGCAGCACAACTACATGATCCTGAACAAGGGATACGAGGACGGCATCCAGGAGAAGTCCGGCATCATCACCCGGAGCGGGGTCGTAGGCATCGTGGACGCGGTGAGCGCCCACCACGCCTACGCTTTCTCCTTCCAGAACAGCGACATCTCCATCAGCGGACGCCTCGGCGACGAGGGTGCGACCGGCCTGCTGGTCTGGGACGGGGTGCGCTCCAACGGGGCCATCCTCCAGGAAGTGCCGCTCCAGTACAAGTACGAAATCGGCGACACCGTGTACACCAGCGGCCATTCCCTGGTCTTCCCGCCGGACATCCCGCTGGGCGTCGCCGGCGAGGCGAAGGTCATCAACGGCGCCACCAACGAGATCCGCGTGGACCTGTTCCAGGATTTCACGGCCATCCGCTATGTGACCGTCGTCCATAACACGGCCTTCGACGAAGTGGAGGAGTTCGGCCTATGAGAAAGAACAGCTTCTTCCTGGTGTACCTCCTCCTCATGGTGGTCCAGATGCTCATCTGCAACTACTTCAACCTCACGCCTTACGTGATGCTGTCCATCCTGCCGGTGATGGTGCTGTGCATGCCGCTCCGCGTCCCCACCTGGCTCACGATGGCCATCGCCTTCGCGACGGCCTCCGCCGTGGACCTCCTGTCCGAGGGACTCCTCGGACTCAACGCCCTCGCGCTCGTTCCCGTCGCTTTCGTCCGGAAGGAAGTCATCCGCCTGGTCTTCGGCGGGGAACTGTTCGCCCGCAAGGAGGACTTCTCCGTCCACAAGAACAGCTTCGGGGAGATCCTTCTCGCAATCCTGATGGTCCAGGCCCTCTTCCTCCTGGTCTATATCTGGGCCGACGGGGCCGGGACCCGGCCGTTCACCTTCGAGGCCATCCGCTTCGGGGCCTCCCTCGCCGCCGGCGTCATCGTCTCCCTGCTGGTCGTCGGCGTCCTCGCTCCCGACACGCGCAAATGACCACGGACCGCAGGCATATCCGGCTTCTCGTGGGGCTGGGGGTGGCCGCCGTCATCCTCCTGGCGAAGATTTTCTCCATCCAGGTGCTGGACGACCACTACAAGACCGACGCGGACATCAATTCCACGGTGCGGGAGATGATCCTTCCCACCCGCGGGGTCATCTACGACCGCAACGGAAACATCCTGGTGGGCAACAAGGTGGCCTACGACATCCTCGTGAACCCGCGGGAGGTGCAGGAGTTCGACACCCTGGCCCTCGCCGCCGTCCTGGACGTAACCCCGGAGTTCCTGCGCGCCAAGATGGACGAATACCACCGGAACCGCCGCAAGATCGGTTTCCAGAGCGTGACGATGCTCAAGCAGGTGCCGGCCGAGACCTACAACCGCTTCGCGGAGGTCCAGTACCGCTTCCCGGGCTTCCGGGGACAGGTGCGCGGCATCCGGGACTATCCCATCAACGCCGGCGGCAACCTCCTCGGCTACGTGTCCGAGGTGAACCAGGCCTACATCGACAAGCATCCGGGCGAATACCGGAGCGGCGACTATGCCGGCATGACCGGCATCGAGGCGGCGCGGGAGAAGGAACTCCGCGGCGAGAAGGGCTACCACATCTTCCTGCGCAACTCCCACAACCAGATCGAGCAGCCCTACAAGGACGGGGCGTTCGACAAGGAAGCCGTCCCGGGACACGACATCGTCACGACCATCGACGCCGGGCTCCAGCAGTACGGGCAGGAGCTCATGCAGAACAAGGTGGGCGCCCTCGTCGCCATCGAACCGGGCACGGGCGAGATCCTGGCCCTGGTGTCCTCCCCGGGTATCGACGTGGAGCAGCTCGCCGACATCGGCAAGCACTACGACGAGATCTCCAAGAACCCCTACAGGCCCATGTACAACCGCGCCGTGCAGGCCTCCTATCCTCCGGGGTCCGTCTTCAAGCTCGTGAATGGGCTCATCGGCCTGGAAGAGGGCGTGCTCCGGCCGGAGATGATGTATCCCTGCAGCCACGGCTACCATTTCGGGGCCGGGCACAAGCTGGGCTGCCACGGGCACAAGTCCCCCCTGAACATGGAGGAGTCCATCATGATGTCCTGCAACGCCTACTACTGCTATGTCCTCAAGAACATCCTGGACAACCGGAAGTTCGAGGGCGACTACGGCGAGGCCATGGACCATTGGCACGAGATGGTCACGAGCTTCGGCTTCGGCACCAAGCTGGGCAGCGACTTCCCGAACGAGTTCAGCGGCAGCATCCCCACGGCCAAGACTTACAACCGCGCCTACGGCAAGGGGCGCTGGAACTCCACCACGGTCATTTCCCTGTCCATCGGCCAGGGCGAGATCCTCGCCACCCCGATGCACCTGGCGAACCTGTGCGCGACGGTCGCCAACCGGGGCTACTACTACATCCCGCACATCATCAAGGCCTCCGAAGGCGTGGAAATCGACCCGAAATACTACGAGAAGCAGTACACGAAAGTCTCCCTGGAGCACTTCCCGAAGGTGATCAAGGGCATGTGGCGGGCCGTCAACTCCGGGGCCGGCATGGGCGGTACCGCCTGGGTCGCCCACATCGACGGACTGGACGTGTGCGGCAAGACCGGTACGGCCCAGAACCCCCGCGGCGCGGACAACTCCGTGTTCATCTGCTTCGCGCCCATGGACAATCCCAAGATCGCCATCGCCGCCTATGTGGAGAACGGCGGTTTCGGCGCCACCTATGCCGCGCCGATGGCTTCCCTGATGGTGGAGAAATACCTCAAGGGCGAGGTGAAGCGCGAAGACCTGGAGCGGCGGATGAAGGAAGCGAACCTGATGGCCCGTGTCAAGAAGGATTAGGAGATGATCGGCGAGAACACACATCAACGGGGCCTCAAGCAGTCCATCGACTGGAAGCTGATCGGCGTGTACCTCCTGCTGGTGCTCATCGGCTGGGTGAACATCTACGCATCCGTCCACTCCGAGGACCCGGCCTCCATCTTCGACTGGAGCGTCCGCAGCGGCAAGCAGTTCGTCTGGATGCTCACGGCCTTCGGGCTGGCGGGCCTGATCCTGTTCGTCATCCCGCCCCGTCTGTGGGAGAACGCCTCCGTGCCCATGTACCTTGCCGTGTGCGCCCTGCTGGTCCTCGTGATCTTCGTATCCAAGGACGTGAAAGGCTCGCATTCCTGGTTCGAACTGGGCCCTGTCAAGTTCCAACCAGCTGAAATATCGAAAATTACGACATCCCTGCTGCTGGCCACCGTGATGAGCCGGCAGAACTTCAAGATGTCGGAGTGGAAGGACTTCTTCCTGGTCGCCGCCATCATCGGCGTCCCCATGCTCATCATCGTCGCGGAAAGCGAGACCGGCTCCGCCCTCGTGTACGCCGGCTTCATCTTCGTCCTGTACCGGGAAGGCTTCTCGGGCTGGTGGCTGGGTCTGATCGGCCTGGTGATCCTGCTGTTCATCACGACGCTCACCATCAGTCCCTACACCTCCATCCTCATCCTCATCGGCGTGCTGACCCTGTGCAACGCTTTCAGGGGTCCGCACAAGGAGTTCTGGGCACGGATAGGCATCGGGTTGGGCTTCGTAGCCCTGATGGCCGCCCTTCCCTGGCTGTGGGGAATGCTGCAGGACGCCGTCCAGGCCCACCTGGACTGGATGGAACGCGTAGCCTGGGTGCCGACGGCACGGGAAAGCGCGACCTACCGGTGGGCCTTCCTCCTGAAAGTGAAGCCGCTGTACATCCTGCTGGCGCTGAGCATCCTGGCCCTTCCCGTGCTGGGTGTCCGGGCTTTCCGGCACAAGGACGGCTTCCTGGGCCTGTCCCTCGCTGCCTTCCTCGTGGGTGTCGCCCTCGTGTTCTCCACGGACTTCATCTTCCAGAACGTTCTCCAGGACCACCAGCGGTCCCGCATCGAGGTGCTCCTCGGAATGAAGGAGGACCTCGCGGGCGTGGGCTACAACGTGAACCAGTCCAAGATCGCCATCGGCTCCGGCGGCCTCACCGGAAAGGGTTTCCTCCAGGGCACGCAGACGGCCTTCGGCTTCGTCCCCGAGCAGTCCACGGACTTCATCTTCTGCACCGTGGGCGAGGAGTGGGGCTTCCTGGGATGCCTGGTCGTCATCCTCCTGTACGTGTACCTCATCGTGCGGCTGGTCCTCGACGCCGAGCGCTGCCGGGAGAGTTTCAACCGCATCTACGGCTACTGCGTGGCCTCCTGCATCTTCATGCACCTGTTCATCAACATCGGCATGACCGTGGGCCTGATGCCCGTCATCGGCATTCCCCTGCCCCTGCTGAGCTACGGCGGTTCGTCGCTGTGGGCCTTCACGGTGCTGATCTTCATCTTCGTGGCCCTGTACCGGCAGGAAAAGAAATATTTCTGATCCCCAACATATGAAACGGACTCTTTGCACTCTTGCGCTGGCCCTCCTCGTCGGAACGGCAGCGCCCGCCCAGGTCTTTACGGAGGGCAGCCTCCGCGACATCCGCCCGGAAGGCTGGCTCCGGGAAACGCTCCTTCTCCAGCGGGACGGGCTCACGGGCCATCCGGAAGCTCTCTCCTATCCCTACAATACCTGCCTCTGGGACGGGGAGATTCCCCGCATGGGCACGCACGGCAGCGAATGGTGGCGCTATGAGCAGACGGCCTACTACACCGACGGCCTCCTGCGCCTGGGCTATGTCCTGGGCGACGAAGACCTGGTCCGGAAAGGCGAGGCGGGCGTGGATTACACCCTGGCCCACCCCCAGGAGAACGGCCGGCTGGGCAATCCCAAGATCGAATCGCTCTGGCCCATGGCCGTCTTCTTCCGCGCGATGCAGGCCCGGTATTACGACAGCGGCGATCCCGCCATCCTGGAAGCGTTGACCCGGAACTACCTGTCGATTCCCCTGCGGCAACTGGCCGACAACCGGAACATCGTGAACGTGGAAGGCATGCTGTGGACGGCGGCCCGCACGGGCGATGACCGTCTGGTCGCGAAGGCCGACAGCGCCTACCGGTACAAGGAACTCGTGGGCGGCGAACGCTGGACCTACGAAGTGAATCCCGATTTCCTGACGGCTCCCGAGGCCTACAACGTGCACGGCGTAACGATGTGCGAGATGCTCAAACTGCCCATCCTCCTGTACGCCGCAACCGGGAAGGAATCCTATAAGGAACTGGCCATCACGAGCCTGGACCGCCTTGTCGAGGAAGACATGCTCCCGGACGGGGTGATCACGAGCGCCGAATACCTGCAGGGCCGCGGCATCCTGAACAGCCACGAGACCTGCGACATCACCGACTTCACCTGGACCCTCGGCGCCTTCCTGGAAGTGCTCGGCGAGGTCCAGTATGCCGACGCCATCGAAAGGGCCGTCTTCAACGCGGGAATGGGCGCCGTGACGCCCGACTGGAAGGCGCTGCAGTACTTCTCCTCCGTGAACCAGTTCCTGGCCACAGGGACCTCCAACCACAACCCGTTCAAGTTCGGGTCCACCTGGATGGCCTACCGGCCCACCCACGAAACAGAATGCTGCGCCGGCAACGTACACCGTTTCCTGCCCAACTATGCCGCCCGGATGTGGCTGCGGGGCACCGGCGAAACCGCCGTGGCCGCCCTCTACGGTCCCTCCCGGTTCCGGTTCAACGACCACGTGACCCTGGTGGAAGAGACCTCCTATCCCTATGACGAGACGGTGACCTTCCGCGTCTCCGCCACCCGCAAGGAGCGCTTCACCCTGCAGGTCCGCATTCCGTACTGGTGCCATAATGCGACGCTTACCGTCAATGGAAAGCCGGTGAAAGCCGACCTGAAGCCGGGAACCTTCTTCGGGCTCCGGCGCAAGTTCAAGGACGGCGACGAGATCCGCCTCGTCCTGCCGATGCGGATCGTCAAGCAGGAAACCGCCGGCGGCGGCGTGTTCTTCGAACGGGGTCCGCTGGTGTACAGCTACGCCATTCCCGCCCGCTGGGAAAAGGACGAGACCGTGTATGCCAACATGAACGGCAAGTTCCCCGACAACCCGGACTTCCCCTGCTGGAGCCTCACCCCGGACGGCCCGTGGAACTATGCGGTGGAGGAATCGGCGGAAGCGAGCGTATGCCGCGACTGCGACGGCATCGCCCTGCAGGTTCCCGCCCGGCACATCCGCTGGGACCTCGCCAAGGGCCGTGTCCTGCCCCAGGGCGTCCGCCCGGACTTCGGCGGCGGCACCGGCAACAACTTCGAGGAAGGCCGGCGGGAACGGCCCCGCATCTCCCGCGAGGAACGCGAACGCCGGATGCGGGAACTCCTGGCCGAGAAGGGCGTGGACATCGACCTCACCCCGGACCTGCCGGAGCATCCGGAGCCGCTGGACGGCGAAACGGTCCTGCTGAAACTCGTCCCTTACGGCCAGACGCAGCTCCGCCTCACCGTGTTCCCGGTCATCCGGTAAGGATCGACGTCACAGATAGGGGAACCGCCAGTTTCCGTACTCCTCTTCTCCCGAAGGAAGGTCGATGCGGGCGACAGTCGTGGCGACCACGTCCACGAAGCCGATGCCGCCTTCGATGTTGGAAGGGATGGTGACAGGCTCCACGATGGCGGGTTCGTATCCGTCCGAGGAGACGGTCCTCAGGGCCCGGAGATAGAAGTAGGCGTCCCGGGAGCAGTGGCTGAGGTGGATTCCCAGACGGTGCGTGGCCCGGCAACGGTCAAAGCCGCGCTCCTGGGTCTCAATATATCCGTAACGACGGAGGACTTCTGCTCCAAGACTCATGAAATCCGGTCCCTCATCGTTCCAGGACGAAAATGCATTCATCCTGAGATGAGCCGTCCCATCCCGGAACATCCGGTCGGAGAAGCAGGCGAAGGCGCCGTTTCCGGAGTAGTCGAAAAAAGTCAGGTCATCAGCGCCCATATTTCCGTCCAACAGGACCGGGTCGTCCAAATCATGGATATACAGGGTGTTATCTACGGAAACGAAGAGATCGGGGCCTCCGTCCAGGAAAGAATACCAACCCTCGGAAATGTTCCGGAGGGAAATGGAATACCAGTTCTCCTCACCTTTCCGGTCAGGAACATCGGCCCGGAGTTGGAGATAACGGTCCGTCCAGTCTATATGCCGGACGGTAACCCGGGCCGTGTCCACCTTCGCGATGGACACCGGTTCCGGAACGGTCAATTCGGCCGTTACGGCTTTATAAGCACCGTGATTCGCCTCGAAGGCCAGACGGACCTTGTCCCCCGGGCGAAGGGAGGCGGGGAATGAAACCGGAAGCTGCCGATAATAGGATGGATCGGAGTAGAGCATCAAGGATAGGCTTCCCGCATACGGCTTTTCCGACATATCCGCCGCCCTCGCGCTGACATCGGCCACCTCCTTTCCGTTCACGGTGCAGACGACCCGGGCGTCTTCCACGGCTTTCACGAGGCCTCCCTCGCTGAGGGAAATGTGGATGGTCTGGATGTCCGAGCCCTGTTCCAGCCAACCGACAGCCATGAGCTGAGGCTCCACCCGGCTGAAATCATAGTCGATGGTACTCGTACAAGCTCCCGCAAGGAGTCCCATCAAAGGTATGATGATTCTTTTCATGCGTTCAAAATGTTCTCGTATAACCGACGGAAGGGAAGAATGGAAGGAGGGTGATCTTCTTGAGCCGGACCGAATGGACCTGCTGCCATTCCCACTTCCCGTCCGGAAGGACGCTTCCCACGGATTCCTCCTTGTTCTCCTTGAGTACCAGGCTTGGGTTCTTGTGATTATAGACGTTGTACACGCTCAGGTTCCAGATCCCTTCCCCGCGCCGATGCTTCCGGTGGAAGTTGAAGCCCAGGTTCAGGTTGTGGCTGGAAGGAAGGCGGTAATTATTCCGGGAAGTGACAAAGTCCTCGAAGCGCAGGTCGCCGGCGGGTGAAGCCATGACGATCCTTCGCTCTGGAAGGGTGGTCACGCCGCCCGAAGCGAAGTGCCAGGTGGCGCTGAGGTCGAACCGCTCATTGAACCGGTGGTTCACCACAAGGTTCACGTTATGCCGTCGGTCGTAGCGGTACGGGAAGCGTTCGCCCCGGTTGATGGTCGGGAACAGCCGGTCGCTTTTCGTGAGCGTATAGCCCAGCCAGCCGGTGGTCTTCCCCATCGTCTTCTCGATGAAAAGTTCCAGGCCCATCGCCCGGCCGCTGCCCACCTCCACCTTGTTCTCCCAGCCGCTGGAATCGAACAGGAAGGCCACGCCCTCCTTGTATTCCAGGACGTTCCGGATGGACTTGTAATACCCCTCCAGCGAGAATTCCCAGCCGGGGATGCCGTCATAGTACAGGCCCAGCGAGAACTGGTCCGACGTCTCCGGACGGATGTCCTTGGTGACGGGCACCCAGAGGTCCACGGGAAGGGTGATCTGCGAGGAGGAGAGCAGGTGGACATACTGCGACATCCGGGAGTAGGACGCCTTGGCCGCCCAGTCGTCCGTGAAGACCACCTTGGCGCTCATGCGCGGCTCCAGGGACCAGTAGGTCTTCCCCTGGGTATTGAAAAGGGACGCATGGAGGCCGGGATTCAGTGTCAAGCGGTTCCCGAGGCGGATGTCGTCCTCCACGTACAGGCTGGCCTCGTGGCCCGCCTGGGCGTCGTAGCTTCGCAGGTTGAGCGTCGTGTCAATCTGGGTCACCCCGTCCGAAATCTCCTGGGCATAGGTGGACACGGTTTCCGGGATGAAGGTATGGAAGATGTATTCCGCGCCGAACTTGACCTGCTGGGAAGAGGACGGCGTATAGTCGAAGTCGGCCTTCGCCACCCAGTCCCGCATCCCGGACCGGTAATCCAGCTGATACCGGCTGTTGTCGACGGTCCCGTCCAGGGCGGTTTCCCGGGACACCAGTTCCGACTCCATCCGCATCCGGTACCGGTTATAGGCCACCGTCGCATTGGCAAAGAGTTTCGGGCCCATGACATGGTTCCAGCGGAGGGCAGCCACCGTATTCCCCCACCGGAGGCCCAGGTACTGGTTGTCCAGGCTGGCACTGCCCGTCGCGGCATTGCCGACCTTGTCGTCATACCGGTAATGGAAGTTGTCCAGACCGTCATATACGTTGAAAAACAGCCGGTCGCGGTCGCTGAACCGGTGCGTGAACTTGGCGTCCAGGTCGTAGAAATAATACGTTCCGTCGAAACCGGCGAGCTTGATGACCGGGGTGAGGAAGAACGTGTGCATGCCCCGGGCGCTGACGGAATAGGAGGTCTTTCCCTTCCAGAGGGGTCCTTCCAGGTGCAGCTTGTCGCTGATCATGCTGACGCCCACGCTTCCGTGTGTTTCATTGAGGTTGCCGTCGTTCGTCCGGACATCGAGGATGCTGGAGACGCGCCCGCCGTACCGGGCTGGGAAGGAGCCCTTGAACAGGGTGATCTTCTTCACCGCTTCCGGCTGGAAGACGGAGAAGATGCCCAGCATGTGCTCAGCGCTGTACAGGGGGATGCCATCCAGCAGGAGCAGGTTCTCGTCCGGTCCGCCGCCCCGCACATACAGGCCGGAGAAGCCCTCCATCCCACCCTGGACACCGGGCAGGAGCTGAAGGGTCTTCAGGACATCGGCCTCTCCGAACAGGGCCGGGGCGCTCTTGATGACCGCCACGGGCACTTCGATGGCGCTCATCTTGGTCGATGCGATGCCGGACTCTTTCTGCGCCGTGACGACGGCCTCATCCAGCGAGGCGCCGGGGACCAGTTTCACATGGACCGTCCTGTTGCCCCGGGCGGGGATGGAGAGGGTCTGCGTCGCATAGCCCACGTAGGAATAGGTGATCTCGACCCGGTCTTTCTCCGGAACCGTCAGGGAATAGAAGCCGAAATTATTCGTGACGGCGCCGTCCCTGCCCGTCACGGCACCCGCGCCGATGAGGGTTTCTCCCGTCGCGGCGTCCGTAATGAGGCCGCTGATGGTCACCTTCCGTACCTTCTTGAGGATCACATGGTTTCCCTGGACTTCATACCGGATGTCGGTTCCCTCGAAAAGGCTTTTCAGCGCCTGCTCGAGCGTGGTTCCACCAGCCTGTCCCGCCTTCTTCTCCAGCGGGAGGGTGGCATCATACACAAATCGGACCCCGAATCTTTTCTCCAGCACGGCCATCCCGTCCCGCAGGGTGGTCTGGGCCCAGAGGCCCAGTCCTGTCAGCAGGAGGACTACCGTCGCTATCGTTTTTCTTATCTCATTCATCTTCAGACGTTTCTTGAAGGTGCCTTCTGTCGCGGGACATAAAGCATTTCCCGGAATTCCCTGGAGTTCAAAGGTTTAAAAAACACGTTCAGAAAGAAAGCCCGATCTTCGGACCGATCGTGAGGTTGGTCCGCTTCTCCACGTGCTTGTAATAGGTAAACATGACGGGCTGGTACTCCAGGGACAAGCCGATGGAAATCTTCCCGCCCTTCGAACCGATGCGACGGGCCATCCCCAGGTCGATGGACCCGAAGACGCCGCCCTTCACCTTCAGGGTATGGTCCAGGTCCCGCAGATACTCATAGTCGCCTGCGTTGACAGTCCCATCGCCGCCGAACTCATACCCGTACAATACGCCGAAAGACAACTGGGAAGCGCCGAAAAAGGCATAGCCAGCACGGGCTGCGGCAAAGGGTGTCCATTTCCGGTTCGGCAGAAAGTCATACCGGGCATACACAAAAGGGCGGAAAGCGTGATAGGCTTCCGTCTGGACAACGACCCGCTCGATGCCGCTGGGGAGCAGCCGGCTGGGGTAGTTCACATAATCCAGGCCGGCTCCGGTGGAGAGACGGTCATTGACCTTGAATCCTCCGTATAGGTCGAACCCGTACTGGTTGGTTTTCACTTTTCCCAGGCCGATGCCGTAAGACGTCTCGGCGCCGATTTCGTATTTCCTGATCTCCTGGGCGGAGAGGGACGATAGCAGGCAACAGGCCGCTGCCAGCAGAATGGTCTTTTTTACTGTGTTTTTCATAATCGTTTCATTATCAGCTGCTTTCGCAAAGTGCCTTATGTAAATCGATATAAGGCGGTTCACATATTCATTTACACGTCAATCACTTGCGGGAAACGGTCATTCCCGGCCGATGGTGACGGAGAGGGCGGACTCGATGAGGGTGAGGGTCTCATCGAGGTCGTCGGTGGAGAAAGTGCCGGTGAGCCGCTTGCCGGGGGCGTCCGCCGTCAGGGTGATGCCGTAGAAGGCCGACAGTTCCCGGAGGACCGTCTCCAGCGGTGCGGCCTCGTAGCGGAATTCGCCAGTGGCCCAGGCCGAGGGATTCGGAAGCGGCGCCTCCTCCAGGACGGGGACGGCGTCCCGGAGCGAAGCCGACTGCCCGGCCGTCAGGATGAGGCCGTCGCCCCGGGGACCGGAGAAACGGACGCGCCCTTCGGTGACATTGACCCGGGTGTCGGGCCCTTCGGCAATGACCTGGAAGACCGTTCCCAAAACCGTGACCGTGGCAGGGGAAGCCGATACGGTAAAGGGGTGCGCCTCGTCATGGACGACCTCGTACAGGACCTGACCGGTCATCGACACCTGCCGGGAGGCCTTGTGCGGCTGATACCGGAGCACGGCGCCCGGAGCCAGCGTGGCACGGGTTCCGTCCACGAGGGTGAAGGCCTGGGCCACGTCGTAGCTGCGGTACTCCGTCCACGCGTTCCGCCAGGAGAAGAAGACGCCGAGGGCCAGGGCGGCCGCGACGGGCAGGGTCCATAGCAGCCTGAATGAACGGCGTTTCCGCGTCCCGGAGAGCTTCTCCCAGGCCGCCTGCGTGTCGAACGCCCCCTGCCGGTAATGGCGGAGGACGAAAGAAAGATGCTTTTCGTCAAAATGATCCATACACCCTCAAGACGCAGCGCACCGCGAAAAGTACCATCAGAAAAATGAGAAAATGAAGTCGAGGATGCCGGGGCCGCCTTCACGGAGGTCTTCCAGGGCCCGGGAGATATGGTTCCGGACCGTGTGCTCGGAGAGGTTCAGTTCCTCGGCTATCTCCTTGTAGCTGAGGCCGTCCCGCTTGGCGAGGAGAAGGCACTTGCGGCGCATTTCGGGCAGGGCTTCCACGGCGGTCCAGAGGCGGGCTTCCAGGGAAGAACGCTCCGCCGCCTCTTCATCGGAGATGGGCCCGTCCAGGTCCCGGGGCAGGGACTCCGTCTTTCCGGCCTTCCGCAACAGGTCGATGCAGCGGTTCCGGACGGCCGCATACAGCCAGGCCTTTGTGCTGGCCACCGGGTTATCCTGCCGCCAAAGGGCCGTAAAACTCTCCTGCACCACGTCCTCCGCCGCATCCGGATCGCCCAGATAGTGGAGGGCATACAGGCACAGCGGGCGGTAGTACGTCCGGAAAAGGGTCTCTATTTCATGGACCTGTGCCATTCCGGCTGCAAAGATACGAATAAAAAGACTATCTTTGCTGCCATGAGAAAATGGTTGACGACACTGGTCCTGCTTTTCCCGTTCCTGGGCTGCCAGGGGCAGGTACCGGCGGAAAAGTATCTGACGACGCCGGAAGACCAGGCACTGGCGGAAAAAGTGATGGCCGGTCTGCGTCCGCACCGGGACGAGCCGGCGGGCGACCGGATGGTCCGGGCGGCGGAAGCGCTGCTGGGCCAGCCGTATGTGGCCGGAACGCTGGAGGAGCCGGACGAGGAGACGCTGTGCATCTACCTCACGCGGACGGACTGCATCCTGTTCGTGGAAACATGCCTGGGGCTGGTCCGCGCGGCCGGGCAGGACGGATCGTTCGAAACCCTGGCCCGGGAACTGCGCGAGAGCCGGTACCGGGAAGGCGTCTGTTCCCGCTATGAGGACCGGCTGCACTATACGACCGAATGGGCGCGGCAGGGAGTGAAGCGGGGCGTTCTGCAGGAAATGAGCCGCGAACTGGGCGGCACGCTCTTCGACCATCCGGTCCGGTTCATGTCGCAGCATCCGGATTCTTACAAGCGGATGACGGATGTCGATGCGATCCGGGCCATGGAAGAGGCCATCAATGCGACGCCCTCGTACTATATTCCCAAGGGAAACCTGCAGAAGGCGCTGCCGGGTATCCGGAACGGGGACATCCTCCTCTATACGACCTCCGTGGAAGGGTTGGACATTTCCCACTGTGCCATCGCGAAAGTGACGCCGGGACAGCCGGTCCGGTTCATCCACGCATCGACCGTGCCCATGAAGGTCGTGCAGGACCCGAAGACCCTGGAAGCGTACGTGACGGGGCGCAAGGCTATTACCGGCATCCAGGTGTACCGCGTCCGTTGACATTGTGCAATTTATTTCGTAAATTTGCGGCGCTTACACAGAAAGTGAACAACTTAATTCCATAAAATTATGCAGATCATTGAAGTTTTCGGTCGCGAGATCCTCGATTCCCGTGGCAATCCTACCATCGAAGTTGAAGTTACCCTGGATTCCGGCGTTGTCGGCGTTGCTGCCGTTCCGTCCGGCGCTTCCACCGGTGAGAACGAAGCCCTCGAGCTCCGCGACGGCGGTGACCGCTATTGCGGCAAGGGCGTTCTCAAGGCTGTGAAGAACGTCAACGAGATCATTGCTCCTGCAGTCGTGGGCATGATGGCCACCGACCAGCGCGCCATCGACAAGACCATGATCGAACTCGACGGCACCCCGACCAAGTCCAAGCTCGGCGCCAACGCCATCCTCGGCGTTTCCCTCGCCGTTGCAAAGGCTGCCGCCCTCGAGCTCGGCCTTCCGCTGTACCGCTACATCGGCGGCACCAACGCCTATGTCCTCCCGGTTCCGATGATGAACATCATCAACGGCGGCGCCCACTCCGACGCCCCCATCGCTTTCCAGGAGTTCATGATCCGTCCGGTCGGCGCTCCCAGCGAGGCTGAGGCCGTCCGTATCGGTGCCGAGGTGTTCCACGCCCTCCAGAAGGTTCTGAAGGCCCGTGGCCTCTCCACCGCCGTGGGTGACGAGGGTGGTTTCGCCCCGAAGCTCAACGGGATCGACGATGCCCTTGACTGCATCATCGAGGCTATCAAGAAGGCCGGCTACGAGCCCGGCAAGGACGTGAAGATCGCCATGGACTGCGCCGCTTCCGAGTTCTGCTTCAAGGAGGGTGACACCTTCTACTATGACTACAAGCAGCTCAAGGACGGCA
>JAFUDV010000065.1 GCA_017464245.1 Bacteroidales bacterium
CGCCATCGTCCCCTCGCTGACAAGGTCCTCCGTCAGATATTGCCTGTGACGCGTCTGTACGAAAGAGAGCTGCAGCGTCTCGAAAGTATTCGCCGCCCTGAGACGCTCAAGGAGGGCGTCCTGGGCCGTCGCCGTCCATGCGGCGAGCAGGAAGATTCCTATGAGGAGAAGACGTTTCATCGGGCAATCAGGACACATCCGGTCATGACCAGGAAGACACCGAGCCACTGGACCCAGTCCACCTGCTCGTGGAAGACGAAAATGGCGGCGACCATCCCGAAGGCATAACTCAGGCAGGACAGCGGATACGCCAGGCTGAAAGGATAATGCTTGAGGATATACATCCAGAGCACCGTGGCGACGCCGAAGGAAATGCCGCAGGCAAGGAACCACCAGTTCGTGAACTGGCTCCGGAAAAACGTCCAGGACCAGGAGAACGGACCGGAAGCAGCCAGGCCCAGCTTGAGGAGGACCTGTCCCCCGCAGAGGAAAATGCTCTGGGTAACGGCGAGGATGATCAGTCTTAGCATATCCTGCAAATTTAACAATTATTCACCGTTCCACAAAAAAACGGACGGCCCGAAGGCCGCCCGTCCCTTGTTCCGGATTCCGGAAGGATTATTTCTTTCCGCCCAGGATGCCGCCGAGGATGCTGCCGGCGATGCTGCCGAGGCCGCCGGTGCTGGCTTTCTGCGTGGCGCCGCCGCCGAGCACGCCTCCGAGGACGCTGCCGAGGATGCTGCCGCTGCCGCCCTTGAGGGTGAGCAGGACGTCGTTCAGGTCCACGTCGCCGTCACCGTCCTGGTCCTTGATGATGTTCTTCAGGCCGCCCATGATCTTGGGAATGAAGGCGAGAAGGGCCGCACCGGCTGCGCCGAGCTTGAGCTTGGAGAGGACGTTGGAGTTGAAGATATTGCCGGCGAGGGCGGTCACAGGGCTCGTGGCCGCATCGGCCTGGCCGGTCAGGAGGTTCTTGATCTGGTCCAGTCCGCCCGGGGCCGTCGCCGTCTTGGCGAGGGAGCCGAGGATGGAGTCGGAAAGACCGCCGAGGACCTGCTGCTGGAGGTTCTGAGGGATCTGGATGTTGCTGCCGGCAACGCTCTTGGTCACCTGCTGCAGGAGGATGTCACTGAGATTCATTTGTATAAAAGTGTTTGGTGTTATGTTCGTATGGGCAAATATAATGATAAAAAAGAAAAAAGACCGGAAAAATCCGATCTTTTTTCTGGTACACTCTCAGGGGCTCGAACCCTGGACCCGCTGATTAAGAGTCAGCTGCTCTACCAACTGAGCTAAGAGTGCGTTTCAGTATGTGTGGAAGACTCGCTTCCCTTGTGACCCGTTCGGGGCTCGAACCCGAGACCCCAACATTAAAAGTGTTGTGCTCTACCAACTGAGCTAACGAGTCTTCCTTTCCTCGTTTTGGCTTTTCCGTAACGGGATTGCAAAGGTAGTGACTTTTTTTGAATCCGCAAGGGTTTTTTTAATTTTTTTCAGCCGAAAACGCCTTGATCCGCTGTTCCTCGGAGAGCCGGCACACCAGCAGACGGCCGTCCGATTCCGCAACGATATAACCTTCAAGGCCTTCCACGACGACGGTCTTTTCTTCGGCCGTATGGACGAAACAATCCTTGCATCCGAACAGGCGGACATCGCCGCCCACGACCGCATTCCCGTCGGCATCCTTGCCGATATGCGTCCGGATGGAGCCCCAGCTCCCGAGGTCGCTCCAGCCCAGGTCCTCGGCGATGACCCGGATGTTCCGGGACTTCTCCATCACGGCATAGTCGATGGACACTTTCTCGCAGGTCGGGAAGAGTTCCTTCAGGGCGGCGTCCTCCCCTTGCGTATAGAAAGAAGGGGCCAGCCGGTCCATCACCCCCGCGATCTGCGGCGCATGGGCACGGAGTTCCGCGACGATGGTCCGGACATTCCAGACGAAAATGCCGGCGTTCCAGAAATAGTGGCCGTCCGCGAGATAGGCCTCCGCGGTCGCGAGGTCGGGTTTTTCCTTGAAAGCCTGTACCTTCACGACCTGCCCCTTGACCGGTTCGGCGGCATGGATGTAGCCGTAGCCGGTCTCGGGACGCGTGGGGGCGATGCCCACGGTGACGATGGCATCGGACTTCTCCGTCACGGCGAGGGCCTTTGCGATCGTCTCTGCGAACACCTCCGTCCGGAGGACCAGCGCGTCAGCCGGGGTGACGACGATATTGGCGTCGGGGTGCTTCTGTGCGATCTTCCAGGAAGCGTAGGCGATGCAGGGAGCGGTATTCCGGCCTTCCGGCTCGGCAAGGATCTGCTGCGCGGGGATGTCCGGCAGCTGCTCCCGGACGATGTCCACGTATTTCCCGGAGGTGACCACCCAGAAATGATCCGGCGCACACACCGGCAGGAACCGTTCCACGGTGAGCTGGATGAGGGTCTTCCCCACCCCAAGGATGTCAATGAACTGTTTGGGCCTCTCCGGTGTGGAGAGGGGCCAGAGGCGGCTGCCGATGCCGCCGGCCATGATGACAACGTGCGTTTCCATGCTTATTTCCGATAACCCTGCAATAATACGGATTTTTGGGGGAATTTCCTTATATTTGCAAGACAAACCTCACTGATCATGAAACTGAGAACACTCTTTCTTGCCGCTGCCGCCCTTCTGGCGGCCGCCTGCAGCAACAAGCCCGTCCAGACCGTCCTGAAGACCGATGTTCCGGTCCGCCCCGCCGGCCAGGAGAATGTCATCGGCCTCACCACCGAACCCCTTGAGACCGTCCGCATCGGCGTTGTCGGACTGGGCATGCGCGGAAGCGATGCCGTGGAACGCCTGACCTATGTTCCCGGTGCCGTCGTCACCGCCCTGTGCGACATCGTTCCCGAACGCGTCGCCGCGAGCCAGAAGGCCCTTGCCGACCGGGGCTGCCCCGCCGCGAAGGAATACACCGGCTCCGACGATGCCTGGAAGGGCCTCTGCGAGCAGGAGGACGTGGATGTCGTGTACATCTGCACGGACTGGAGCCACCATGTCCCCGTCGCCCTCTATGCGATGGAGCAGGGCAAGCACGCCGCCGTGGAAGTGCCCGCGGCCGGCACCCTGGAGGACATCTGGGCGCTCGTGAACACCGCCGAACGCACCCGGAGGCACTGCATCATGCTGGAGAACTGCTGCTATGACTTCTTCGAGATGTCCGTCCTGGCGATGGTCCAGTCCGGCGCCATCGGCGAGCCCATCCACGGCGAAGGTTCCTACCAGCACAACCTGGATCCCTTCTGGAAGGCCTATCAGGGCAACTGGCGCCTGCAGGAGAACCAGAAGAACCGCGGCGACCTGTATCCCACCCACGGCCTCGGCCCGGTGGCCCAGGTGATGAACCTGCACCGCGGCGACCGCATGACCACCCTCGTGGCCATGGACACCAAGCCTTTCAACGGTGCCAAGATGTCCGAAACGCTCTACGGCAAGGCCGACGCCACCTTCGCGGCCGGCGACCAGACCTGCACCCTCATCCAGACCGAGAAAGGAAAGACCATCCTCGTGGAGCATGACGTGATGACCCCGCGTCCCTACAGCCGCATGTACCAGATCGTGGGCACGGACGGCTACGCCTCCAAGTATCCCATGCAGGTCCTTTGCTTCCGCGAGTTCAGGGAAGGCGAGGAAGTGAACGCCCATACCGTGGGCATCGAACGGACCTACACCGGCGACGCCATGAAGGAGAAACTCTCCGCCCACCCCGTTCCCATCCTCACGCCGGAGCTCGAAGCCCTCGCCAAGGAAGTCGGCGGACACGGCGGCATGGACTACATCATGGACTACCGCTGGGTCTATTGCCTCCGGAACGGCCTTCCCATGGACATCGACGTCTATGACCTCGCCGAGTGGTGCTGCGTCACTCCGCTCTCCCGCCTCTCCATCGAGAACGGCAACCGGCCGGTGGAAGTCCCCGACTTCACCCGCGGCGCCTGGAACCAGGTCCAGGGCTTCAGCTACGCCCTCGCCCAGTAGCCGGCGTTCCCGGCAAGTCGCTGGCAATCAGACCATTACTAAAAGTGCTTTATGCGAAACGGCATAAAGCACTTTTCTTATACGGTTGACAGACAGGCGGTTGCCAGTTACAGCGAGTCGATGTACGCCTTCATCTGCGGGACCTTGGCATAGGCCGCATGGAAGAGGGCGACCTGGTTGCGGGTCCGGACGAGGTTGTGCTCCGGATACTTGATCTTGTAATAGGTGTCCCCGTTGATGTAGTCCGCGAAGAAACGGACGGCCTGCATGTACGGGAAAAGGCAGGCGGCATACGGGAGGTTCTCCTTCTCGACGGGCGTGAGGAACACCTTCGCGGATTCGACATAGCCCTTCGCAAAGGCCTCGAAAATGTCCATCCGGAAATCGACCTTCTCCACGGCGGGATCGTCCTCGGCGACCGTGTTCGCGGCCGTGCGGAGGAAGTCGCCGAAGTCGGAGAAGACGAAGGACGGCATCAGGGTGTCCAGGTCGATGACGCAGAGGATGTTTCCGTCACGGTCGAACATCATGTTGTTCACCTTGGTGTCGCAGTGGCAGATGCGCTTGGGAAGGACGCCCTCGCGGTACAGCCGTTCCGCCTTGCACATTTCCTCCTCATAGGGCCGGAGGTCCGCCAGGATGGCCTGCACTTCGGGTTCCGCCATGCGGCCTGCCTTGTCGGCGGCGACGGCCTCGCGCAGCTGGCGCGCCCGCAGTTCCATGTTGTGAAAGTCCGGGATGGTCTCGCCCAGGGTGTCCGGAATGTCGGCGAGCATGGCCTCGAACTGGCCGAAGGCCTTGCCGGCATAGTAGGAATACTCCGGATTCACCGTCTCGTAGGTGAAGGCGTCCTTGATGAACACGGAGATGCGCCAATAGGTTTCCCCGTCGGTCCAATAGGTCTTGCGCGTAGCCTTGCAGGGAATGAAAGTCAGCACTTTCCGGTCGATGTCTGGGTCCCCGGCAAGCTTGCGGCGGATATGGGCCGTCGCACAGTCGATGTTGTGCTGGAGGAGTTCCACGTCCTGGAAGATCGCGTTGTTCACGCGCTGCAGGACATAGTTGTCAGGGCCGTCGGTGGTGACGAGCAGGGTGTCGTTGATAAGACCGTTGCCCAGCGGCCGGATGCCCAGGATGCTGCCCCGGACATCGAACTGCGAGACGATGGATTTGAGTTCTTCGAGGGTTTTCATGGCTTAGATGTTCGGAGTTTCCCACACTTTGGTTTCGGTGCAGCGGGCCATCACGCCGAGGCCGCCGCAGGAGAGGCGGAAGACACCAGCCTCCAGGCGCCACTTTCCGTCGGCGCCCACGAAAGCGAGCTCATGGGCAGGGAGCACGAAGGTAACCGTCTTGCTCTCACCCGGTTCCAGAGCTACCTTCTCGAAGCCGCGGAGGCGCTTGACATCCGGGATGAGGGAGGCCACGAGGTCGGAGCTGTACAGCAGGACGGCCTCTTTGCCGGCGCGGTCGCCGGTGTTGGTGACCTTGACGGATACCTTCAGGTCGTCGCCGGCCTTGAAGTCCGCCGGGCTCTCCAGCACGAGGTCGCTGTACGCGAAGCTCGTGTAGCTGAGGCCGTAACCGAAGGCCCACTGCACGTCCATGATGGCGTCGTAGTTGTAGGCGCCGTCCATCACTTCGCGGTGCTCGGACACCTTGTAATCGTAGGTATGAAGGGAATTGATGTACTTGGGATAGGTGAACGGAAGCTTGCCGGAGAAGTTCTCGTCGCCGGCAAGAAGGGCCGCCAGGGCGTCGCCGCCGTAGTTGGAAGGGAGCATCACGTCCACGACGGCCTTCACGAGCGGCTCGATGTCGCCGACGATGCGGGGACGGCCTTCGTTCAGCACGAGGACGACCGGCTTGCCGGTAGCCGCGAGCTTGCGCACGAGTTCCTTCTGGTTCGCGGAGAGGTTCAGGTCGTTCATGTTGCCGGGCGTCTCGCAGTAGGTGTTCTCGCCCACGCAAGCGACGATGACGTCGGCCCCGCGGGCGGCGGCGACCGCCTTGGCGATGCCGGAAGGATCCTCTTCCTGCCAGTTCATCCGGGCGTTGTCATACACGATGCCGGGCTCGTAGATCACTTTCTGGAAACGCTTCTGCATCGCCTCCAGGATGGTGTTGTACTGCGGGACGAACGCATCGCCCTCGCCCTGCCAGGTATAGGACCAGCCGCCGTTCAGGGTGCGGATGCTGTTCGCGTTCGGTCCGGTCACCAGGATGCGCTCGGTGCCCTTGAGCGGGAGGACGCCCTCGTTCTTGAGGAGCACCTCGGACTCGACGGCGGCGGCATAGGACTGCTTCGCGAAGGCCTCGGAGGCAAACTCGGGGTACTCGTGCTCCCAGATGGGATTGTCGAACAGGCCCAGGCGGACTTTCAGGCGCAGGACGCGGCGCACGGCGTCGTCGATGCGGGACATCGGGATCCGGCCGTTCTTCACGAGGTTCACGAGGACGTTGCAGCACTCGGGATCGTACGGGTCCATGATCATGTCGATGCCGGCGTTGATGCCAAGGGCAACGGCCTCGGCCTTGTCGGCGGCCACATGGTCACGGGTATAGAGGTTGTCGATGTCGGCCCAGTCGGTCACGAACATGCCGTCCCAGCCCAGTTCCTCCTTCACCCAGCCGGTGAGGAGAAGGGCGTTGGCATGCGTCGGGATGCCGTTGATGGAAGCGGAGTTCACCATCGCGGTGAGGGCGCCTGCCTGGAAACACTCCTTGAAGGGACGGAAATACTTCTCGCGGAGGTCGTTCTCGGCGATATAGGCCGGGGTGCGGTCCTTGCCGGTGTGCGGCACGCCGTAGCCCATGAAATGCTTGATGCTCACGGCCGCATGCTCCAGGTCGATGTGGTTGGGATCGTTCCCCTGGATGGCGACGGTCTCGGTGCGGGCCATCTCCGCCTGCAGGTAGGGATCCTCCCCCCAGCTCTCCCACTGGCGCGGCCAGCGCGGGTCGCGGCCGAGGTCCATCACCGGGGAGAACACCCACGGGCACTGCGCGGCGCGGGTCTCATAGGCCATCGCATGGCCCATCATCCGGGCATAATCGCGGTTGAAAGTGGCGCCGAGATTGATTTCCTGCGGATAGAAGGAACCGTCGGTCAGGTAGGAGGCACCGTGGATCATGTCCAGGCCGTAGATGCACGGGATGCCGATGTGCTCCATGGACTTCGCCTGGATCTTGGAGAGGTAGTCCGCCGTCTTCGCGCGGTCGAAGGCGTGGCCCTGCAGCACGTTCAGGACGGAACCGACCTTGTACTTGCCGAACAGGACGTCCATCTTCGCCGGGTCCACGTCGTCGCGGGTCTCGTTCGAGATGTAGTCGATGGTGATCTGGACCATCTGGCCCACTTTCTCCTCCAGGGTCATTCCCTTGAGGACCTGTTCGACCTTGGCCTCCACGTCCTTGTCGGGTGCGATGGCGGGTTTCACTTTCGGAGTGGTGCTGCAGGCAGCCAGAAGGGCTGCCGAGAGGGCGAAGGCCGCAGCCTTCAGCGCTGATAGGGTTTTGGTCATCGTATCGTGTCTTCTGGTTTTCCGATTTTCAAAGGTAAGCATTATTTGCTTTTCGTCCAAAAAGGGGCTACATTTGTGTCCGGACCACATTTTCTATTTTCATGACTGACCGCCAAGCCGAACTCATCGGCCTCATCCACAAGGAAGTGAAGCCCGCCCTGGGCTGCACGGAACCCATCGCCGTCGCCCTCGCCGTCGCCAAGGCCGTGGACATCATTTCCGAGAACTGCTCGCATTGCGGCGACTGCCCGCTCTGGCGGCAGACGGCCGATTTCCGCATCGGCGTGGAAGTCAGCGGCAACATCCTCAAGAACGGGATGGGCGTGGGTATTCCCGGAACCGGCATGGTGGGCCTTCCCATCGCGGCCGCCCTCGGCGCCGTCTGCGGCGACCCGTCCAAGGGCCTGGAAGTCCTCCAGGGCGTCACCGGCAGCGCCGTCGCCCGGGCGAAGGAACTCGTTGCCGCGAAGCGTGTGGCCATCTCGGTCGCCGACACGGACCATCTCCTGTACGTAAAGGCGACCGTGTCCATGGGGCACGGCATCGAGGCCTCCGCCGAGGTCAATCCGCACGCCTACGCGGTCATCGAGGATGACCACGACAAGATCGTGGAAACCAGTTTCGCGGACCGGATCCTGATGAGCTCCGAATCCGGCGCTGCCGCGAAAGAGCGCACCACCCGCGACTACGGCCTGACCGTCCGGGAGATATACGAATTCGCACAAACGGCTGATTTCAAAGACATAGAATTCATTCTGGAGGACCGGACGCTGAATCTCGCCCTGGCCCGGGAAGGGCTGGACGGAGACTACGGCCTCCGTGTGGGCAAGGCCATCCGGGAGAATCAGATGGAGGTGTTCGGGGACGATTTCATGAGTTTCGCCATGGGCATGACCGCCGCGGCGTCCGACGCCCGCATGGCCGGCTGCACGCTCCCCGCCATGTCCAACAGCGGTTCCGGCAACCAGGGCATCACGGTGTCGATGCCCGTCATCGCCTACGCCCTCAAGTACGGCATCGCCGACGAGCCCCTCGCCCGGGCGCTGATCCTCAGCAACCTCGTGGCCATCCACATCAAAGGCTATCTGGGCAAACTCTCCGCCCTGTGCGGCTGCGTCGTCGCCTCCACCGGCTCCGCCTGCGGCATCGTGTACCTGCAGGGCGGCACCTACGAACAGGTGTGCGCCGCCATCAAGAACATGATCGGCAACATCACCGGCATGGTGTGCGACGGAGCCAAGGTCGGCTGCGCGATGAAGGTCGCCTCCGGCGTCTCCAGCGCCGTCCAGTCCGCCGTCCTCGCCCTGCGCGGCACCTGCATCCCCTCCACCGACGGCATCATCGAGGACGACATCGAAAAGACGATCCGGAACCTCGGCACCATCGGGTCCGTGGGCATGCAGGCCACGGACCGGATGATCCTCGATATCATGCTTTGCAAGTAATTACATCCGCCTCAACCCGGCGCATAAGTATGTGGTAGCGAGATAATTACGCTTCTTTAGGCAATGTCTTTGCATAGTGGCACTGGAGGACTTCTCCGGTGCCATCATGCCAATTGTGCATGCCGTTTCCAAGACAGTCGCGCCAGGCTTTGCAGTCCTTGCATCGGCCCGTCCGGGCCCAGTCCCGCTGACGGAAAGCCTCGAAGCGGTTCTCCCAGACCTCGTAGAAATTGTCCGCATAGATGCTCCCCTGGGAGAAGCGGTCCCTGTCGATGTTCGGGCAGGCGCAGATGCGGCCGTCGATGAGGACGGACGCGATATTGATGCCGGCGCGGCAGAAATACCGGATGTCGCGGACCTTCTCTTCGTATCGGCCCAGGTAGCCTTCGCAGCTGAAGGTCACCTTCATCGGCCCGCCTTCCTGACGCTTGGCCTGGATGAATTCCATCAGGGAAACGAACTGGACATCCGATAGTTTCATCTCGGGATCGGCGGCGGCCCTGCCGATGGGAATGATCGTGAACAGCCGCCATTGCTTCACGCCCAGACCCTTGAGGATTTCGTAGATTTCCGGGAGTTCCGAGAGGTTCCGCCGGTTCACGCAGGTGACGACATCGGCGTTCAGGCGCGGCTCCGCGGCGATGATGCCGATGGCCCGGAGGGCGCGCTGACAGCTTCCGGACACCCCGCGCATCCAGTCGTGGGAGGCCTCCAGGCCGTCCAGGCTCACGGTGACGGCGCCCATCCCGGCGGCCATCAACTTCCCGTGCATCGCCTCGTCGTAGCACCAGCCGTTGGTGACCATGCCCCAGCCGAAGCCCCGGCGGCGGATTTCCCGGCCGGCCTCGGCGATGTCCGGCCGCAGCAGCGGCTCGCCGCCGGTCAGGACCACGGAAAAGTCCCGCGGCCGGTGGTCCGCCGGAATCGTGTCCAGCGCCTGCAAGAAGTCCGCCAGAGGCATGTCCTTCTCCCGGCTCTGCACGGAGCAGTCGCTCCCGCAATGGCGGCAGCGGAGCATGCAGCGGGTCGTGCATTCCCAGAAGAGGTAATTCAGTTCGTGGACATTCGTCTCATTGACGCGGAACAGGCGGAACAGCAGCGGATTCATGGCGCAGGTATGGTCTTTCGGCAAATTTACATTATTTTTGTGCAAGATTCGCCCTCCGGGGGATTTATCATGTAAATGCGTCGCCTATGAAATTCTTGCATAATCTGCTGAAAGGAGCCTCCCTCACCGGGGCCCTGTTCGTCTTCCAGGCCTGCTACGGCATGCCGCAGGCCCCGCTCTGGGAAGAGAACGGCGAGGCGCCGATGTCCTTCTCCCTGGTTTCCCGCTCCACGGGCGAACCCCTGGAGGGAATCCGGATCAAAGGCGGCCCCTGGAAACAGAACATGGACCGGGAGGACGTGCTGGGAATCACGGACGCCAACGGCCGCTGCCGCGTGCAAATTCCCTATTTCCGCAACCAGGAAGGTCCCTTCCTCCGGTTCGAGGACCCGCAAGGCGCGTTCATCGTCAAGGACACCACCCTGGCGGACCTTCGCGACCGGGAAATCGTCATCAAACTGGATTCCGTGCAATGAAAACCCACCAGATCGCCCTTGCAGCAGCGCTTTTGCTTGGAACCACGGCCTTTGCGCAGGAGGAAGAGCCGCCCTTCTTCAAGCAGTTTTCCGTGGAAATCGCCACGGGGATTCCGCCCATCCACACCCTCATCGAAGTCAACGGGACCCAATACGACAAGTCGCTCGCCAGTGAGGGGAAGGAGCCGGACATGGACGGCGCCTGGATGCCCGCACTGAGCGTATCGGCAGCCTGGAGAACGGCCCGGCGCTGGGAAATGGTTCTGACAGGCGGCTTTTCCTGGTGTCACCACAAGGTCATCCAATACGGGACCTTTGGCATCGACCCGCAGGGTAATCCCCGGTACGACCTGAAAGACCCCCATCCGGACGGCTGGAGAGACTCCGCGTCCATCGGCGCCCTTTTTTTCCAGGCGCGCTGCTTCTGGAACCCCACGCAGAAAGTCAAGCTCTACTCCGCCTTCGGCGGCGGCCTCGTCTTGAGCGGATCGCGCAATTACTTTGCGGACAGCCGCGTAGCCGTCTTGCCGTCCATCACCCCCATCGCCGTCCGCTTCGGCACCGGCCATCTGAAATTCTTCATCGAAAACACCTACAGTCCCGCCGCAACGGTCTTTGACCTCGGCCTGGGCTGGACGTTCTGACCGGATTCCGGGGCAAGCCCGGAATGACGGGAGGTTAGTCCGGAATGAGGGGCTTAGAACTTCACCTCGACGGATTTGCCATCGTAGGAGACCGCCACGCCGGGGGCGTCGGGATCGTAGGCCCAGGGGTGGGCCGGATCGACCACGACGATGCGGAAGGTGCGGGTCTGGAGCATGCCGTCGAAGGAGCCCTTGCGTTCGCCGATGGTGAGCGTGCGGGCAGCCTCGTCCCAGGTGATGGGGATGTTGGCGAAAAAGCCCTTCTCATAGTTGTAGTTCACGTTCTCGTCCTCGTAGAGGTTGAACGAGGCGTCCTTGCCGGCATAGACGGCGAGGAGGATGTCGTCCGCGGGCTTCTCGTCGGACCACTGCATGTCGGGACCGAACGGGACGATGGAACCGGCGCGCACGTAAAGCGGCATCCGGGAATAGGGAGCATCCACCATAAGACGCTCGCCACCAGCCTCATACGCCCCCGTATAGAAGTCATACCAGCCGCCCTCCGGGAACCAGACGCTACGGCTGCGAGCCTTGTACTCGTACACCGGGCAAGGCATGAGGGCCGGGCCGAAGAGCCACTGGTCGGACAGGTCGCGGACCTCCGGATCGCCCGGGAAGTCCATGGGCAGGCCGCGCAGGATCGTGTAGTCGTCGAAGTGTACCGCACCCGCCAGGGAATAGATATACGGCATCAGGCGGTAGCGAAGTTTCATGTACCACAGGATGGATTCATAGGTCTCGGAGCCCTCCGGAGCGATGTTCCAGAGTTCGCGGCGCGGGAATTGTCCATGGGTGCGGAACAGCGGCACGAAGGTGCCGAACTGGTGCCAGCGGGTCTGGAGCTCCTGCCACTCGGGCCGGTTCGCCGGATTGTAGAACTTGCTCATCACCGAGAAACCGCCGATGTCCATGCCCCACATCGGCAGGCCGGCCATCGAGTAGTTCAGGCCGGCGGCCATCTGCATGCGCATGTCGTACCAGGACGTGCCGATGTCACCGCTCCAGGAGGCCGTGGAATAGCGCTGGAGGCCGGCGAAACCGTTGCGGGTGAGGAGGAATACGCGCGTATCGGGGTTCACGGACCGCTGGCCGTTGTAGATGGCGTCGGCATTCACCAGGGAATAGGCGTTGAGATACTCCGTGGACGGACCCAGGGCCGTCGGGGTCAGGAGCCATTTCAGGTAGTCCATCGGCAGGCAGTCGCGGAGGTTCGGCTCCGAGGCGTCCATCCACCAGGCGTCGATCTTCCGGCCATAGCGGCTGTACAAAGTTTCGTCGATCTGCCGCCAGAACATCCGACGGCCGCCCTCGGCATAGGCGTCATAGAAGGACTGCTTGTGGTTCAGCCAGTCCACGATGGCCGTGTCCTCGGCATGGGTATAGGCGTAGCCGGCGGCCTTCAGTTCCTTGTAATGGTCCGTGTTCGTGTAGAACTTGGGCCAGACGCTGATCATGAAGCGGCCGTGCATCGCATGGACGTCGTCCAGCATCTTTTCCGGGTCCGGATAGCGGGTCGCGTCGAACTCGTGGCTCCCCCACTGGTCTTCCTGCCAGTACATCCAGTCCTGGACGATGTTGTCCACCGGAATCTCCCGCTTGCGGAACTCCGCGAGCGTGCTCACGAGTTCCTCCTGCGTGGTATAGCGCTCCCGGCTCTGCCAGAAGCCGAAGGACCACTTCGGATACAGGGAGGCCTTGCCCGTGAGGGTGCGGTAACCGCTGATAACCTCGTCGTAGTCGTCGCCGGCCATGAAGTAGAAGTCCAGCTCCGGCTCGAATTCCGACCAGAAGCTCAAGCGGGCCTGGTCCTCGGCGCTCTGGGGCACGGCGACCTTCAGGCTGAAGTAGGAAACGCCGCCGTCGGGCTCCCAGGTCACCTGCACGGGCTTGCGCTCACCTGCCTCGAAATGAACGCTGTAGCGGTAGCTGTTCGGGTTCCAGGCCGGACGCCAGCGGCGGGTCATCACCTCCTCGCCGCCGATCTTCGTCCCCTGGAAGCCGGCATAGTACTGGGTGAAATAATAGTCACCGGCGACGGGGGCCTCGATCTCGCCCTCGAACGTCACGACGGCACCGTTGAGATCGACCTTCGGGAGGTCGGCGATCAGCCGCTCGTTCTCATAGTCCAGCATTTCCTCCCGCTGGACCAGCGTCTTCCCGTCGCGGGTCCGGTAGGTTCCGGTGAGGGCGCCCTCCTTCCCGTCCTTGTCATACACCTTGAACACGTCCGCCAGGTGCTGGTAGGGGTTGGGATTGCCCCAGCGGCTCAGGGAATAGGCATCGAACAGGAGACCGTACCCCTTGGAGGATACGACGAAAGGAACGCTGATCTTGGTATTGTACTGGTACAGTTCCTCGTTGAGTCCCTTGTGGTCGAACTCGCCCGTCTGCTGCTGGCCCAGGCCGTAGAAGGCCTCGTCTGCCGGAGAATCGAAGACGACCTGGGTCGAGAAGGCCTTCTTCCCTTCCACCTCGATGGGTGTGAAAGCCATCCGGCCGCCTTCACCGGAAGCGAGCAGCGTCTTACCGGACGCGTCCACGAAAGACAGCTTGCCGGTGGTCCGGTCCACGGTGGCGGTCACGGCCGAGGTGGCCACTTTCACGAGGCCGCCTTCCGCCGTCACGGCGAAGGGGGTCTTTCCCTTCCCGGGAAGCACGACGAGGCTCTTCCGGTCGTTGAAAGCGGCGTCCGGGGTCGCGGAAACGCGGATCAGTTTCGGGCCCATGACCTGCAGCCGCACCTGCGAAGGTCCGCCGGCCTCGATGTTCTTCAATTCCACGGTCACGGAATTACCCTTGACTTTGTAGTCGCTCCGGCAACCTTGCAATGCCAGCAGGATCCCGAGTCCCAAAACCAGTGTTCTTTTCATAATCGCAAATATAAGGATTATTTTGATTCTTGCGCTTTTTCCCGTAACTTCGCTTCACTAGTATCTATCGTATCTATGGAAAGAACCTGGTGCTGATCCCGCTCACGCTGGCGGGCTATGCGCGCTACCTGAAAGGCATCCAGGACGACGGAACGCCCTTCGAGCCGTCGCCGGATCCGATGCTTGCGGAGCTGCAGGCCATCGTCGCGCCGCTGGAAATCGGCCGGGAGGGACAGGATTACAGCTGCCTGAGACAGCTCTACAGCCGCAAGGATGTCTTCGGCCTGGACCTGTACGAGGCCGGCCTCGGCGAAAGGATCGAGGGGATGGTCAAGGAGCTTTACGCAGGCGTGGGCGCCGTGCGCCGCGTCCTGCACGATTATGTAAGCAAGAGATAGGAGAGCCGGCATCGCACAGGCCTCCGATGTAGCCCAACATCTGGAGGTTCTCACCGTGGGCTTGCCGGAAACGCCGACGCCCGGTGCAGGTTTCACCTCGTTTTCCCGCACGGTGTCATTGATCCGCAGCGGCCATCTGGTTGATACACAATAATTTATATAATAATACCTGTTCCATTTGGAGCAGGTACTATCGTATAAAGTGTTGTCGCGTAACGAGTTAAGTGATGCACGAAAAATGAGCCGATTTTGGGAATCGCGACCTTACCTCCACATACTTCCCCGAGCCAAGGGGCGCAAAATCGCCGTTCCCGGCAGGATTAACGGGCTTTCAACGCCAGAAACGGATGCACTGGAGATCCTCGGAATTCCCTCCGAACAACAAGTCAAACCCGCCGGAGAGCGGGACCATGTCCTGCGCCTCTTCCGACCACCAGAGGAACGTATCCGATGTAAGCGGGAAACGGACCTTCACGGTTTTCCCGGCCGGAACATGGGCCCTGCGGAAGGCGCGGAGGGTCTTCACCGGACCGGCCGGATCATCCGGCCGCCGGACATAGAGCTGGACCACTTCGTCGGCATCCCGGGAACCGGTGTTCCTGACCGGGATAACCAACTCCTGGCCACGAACCTTCGCCTTTCCGTATCGGAAGGAAGTGTAGCTCAGTCCGAAGCCGAACGGGAAAAGCGGCGTTCCCCGGAAATAACGGTATGTATGGCCCTCCATCGCATAATCTTCGAAATCCGGGAGATCCTCCACGGACCGGTAGAAGGTGACAGGAAGGCGGCCGGAAGGAACGGCTTCCCCCAGCAGGACGTCCGCGATGGCAGGACCGCCCATTTCTCCGGGATACCAGGCCTGAAGGATGGCGTCGCAGGACGCTGTTTCCGGAACCAAGCCCAGGGCGGATCCGGAGAAATTGACGAGGATTACCCGCTTGCCGGCGGCGTGAAGGGCCGTCAGCAGTTCCCGCTGGACAGCAGGCAATTCCAGGTCCGTCCGGTCTCCTCCCCGGAAACCGGGCAGGTTTACAGGCATTTCCTCGCCCTCGAAACGAGGGGAAATGCCACCGGCAAAGATCACGGTATCAAAGCCTTCCAGCTGTTTCAACACCGACGGAACGTCCAGTTCCGGCAGGAAACTGTTCACAAGTCCCCGCTCCCGGCGGATATTGTCCAGCACATCGCTCACATTGATGCGGTACTGCCGCGCTACCTCTTCCAACCGCGCCGTATCATCCGGATCCAAGCTTGCATAGAAAGCATTCCGTTCCGAAGAATGCCGGTACTCCGCCCCCATGATTCCGCATCCCTTTACATAAATGAGTCCTGGAATCCGCTCACGGAGCGCTTGAAACAGGGTGACGGTCCTAGTGGGAATGGCATTGTAGTTGCCCCACATCATTTCCCCGTCGTCCGCATTGGGGCCGACCAGCGCCACCCGGGCATCCGGCGCCAGCGGAAGGACATTCCCGCGGTTCTGCAGCAGGACCAGCGACTCAACGGCCATCTTCCAGCTCAGCGCCAAATGCTCTTCCCCTTCCACCAAGTCATCCGGCAGGTCATCCCACAGGGAAATGCCGTCCATCTCGCCCAGACGGAAACGGGCCGTAAACAGACGGATGAGGTTCCGGTCCAGGTCCGCCTCGTCCAGCAGGCCGGCCGCAACGGCTTCAGGAATATGCCGGTACACGTTTCCGCACTCGGTGTCCACCCCGGCATGCACGGCGGCGGCTGCAGCCGCCGCCGCGCCGGAGACAAAACCGTGGCGGCCTTTCTCAAAGAAATCATTGACCGCCCCGCAGTCCGACGTGATGATGCCCTGATACTTCCATTCTCCGCGCAGGATCTTGTCAATCAGTTCGGCGCTCGCCCCGCAGGGAGCGCCGCGAAAACGGTTGTAGGCGGTCATCACCTCCTGCACGTCGCCCTTGACCACCAGGTCCTTGAACGCGGGAAGATAGGTTTCCCGCAAGTCCCGCTCCGAAATGACGGCGTCATAGCTGTGACGGCTCCACTCCGGTCCGGAATGGACGGCATAGTGCTTGGCGCAGGCATGGGCCTTCAGCACCGGCGAATCAGACGGACCCTGCAGACCGCGGACCACCGCAACGCCCAGCCGGCCGGTAAGATACGGGTCCTCTCCGTAGGTCTCCATACCCCGTCCCCAGCGCGGATCCCGGAACAGATTGATGTTCGGGGTCCAGAAGGTCAGTCCCTGGTAATGTCCCACATGGCCCGTCTCCCGGGCCTGCCGGTTCTTGATGCGCGCTTCGTCGCTGACCGCTGTGAACACCTCGTACAGAAGCGGTTCGTCAAAGGAGGCCGCCATTCCGATAGGCTGGGGAAAGACGGTGGCAACCCCGTTCCGCCCCACCCCGTGCAGGGCTTCGTTCCACCAGTTGTAAGGACGGATACCAAGCGCTTCCACCCCCGGGGAATTGTTCATGGACAGGGCCGTCTTCTCATCCAGGGTCAAGCGCGACACCAGGTCGCGGGCCCGGACGGAAGCGTCCTGTGACTCGTCTTGCCAGAGTGCCTTCTGGGCGTAGAGGGTCTGACAGGCCGCAAGGCCGGCCAGCAGCAGAAGAAGGAACGTGTGTTTCATGGTCATATCAGGAATCATAACCGGACAGTAAGCTGTCCTGATGCAGGTATCAATAACGTGCTGACGCGATTGCCGACACGGATGCGGACCTTTTCCTGGGGCGATCCACGCAGGACGGCCTCTTCCAGACAACCGTCCCGCCAGACGATATCCACCGTATAGCCGCCGCGGGCTCGGAGGCCGGTGACCCCTCCCGAAGGCCAGCCTTCAGGAAGGGCGGGCAAGAGGCTGATTTCATTTTCGTGGCTCTGGAGAAGGGACTCCGCGATGCCGGCCGTGTAGCCGAAGGGGGCGTCCACCTGGGCGCCGGTCCCCTGCAACAGGAACTGCTGTGCCATCCGCACAGTCAGCGCATGGATCTGCTCCCCCGCCTTGTCCCCCCGTCCGAGACGCGCCCACATGGAAATGTTCCACGAAGACGGGAACCCGCCGGATCCAGTGCCGCGGCCTTCCATCCAGCGTCGGTACGATTCGACCATCTCCTGATCTTCCGCCCGATGGGTCTGCACGCTGTTTCCGGGAAACAGCGGGAAGTAGGGCGAGACGTCATGTCCCCCGGCGCGGTAGTTGAAATCTTCCACCCATTCCTGCGGGAAACCGTCATGGTTTACCTTATAGGGCGGAAGCCGCTTCAGGGCGCTTTCCAGCTGCTTTCGAAGGGCCTTGTCCACCGAAAGGATCCTTGACGCTTCAATGACATGCGGGAAGAGGTCGCGCATGATCGCGACATCCATCATGGGAGCGGGCGAAATATAGGCAGGCTGGCCGTCGTCATCCAGGAACCCGTGCTCAGGAGACATGGAGAATGGCGTAACAAGGTACCCCAGATCCGGATGTTCCACCAGGAGATTGACCAGAAACTCCGCCGCCCCTTTCAAGACGGGATAGTACTCCCGAAGGAATTCCTTGTCCCTGGTGAAGGCATAATGTTCCCAGATATGCTGGCAAAGCCAGGCACCGCCGACGGGCCACATGCCGAAGCGGGCGCCGTCCACGGGAGCAGTTCCCCGCCAAAGGTCCAGATTATGGTGGGCCACCCAGCCCTTGTCGATGCCGTAATACGTCTTTGCCGTGCGTGCGCCCGAAACGGCTGTTTCCCGGAGCATCTCGAACAGGGGCAAGTGACACTCGGACAGGTTGGTCACCTCGGCCGGCCAGTAATTCATCTGGATGTTGATGTTGATAGTGTATTTGCTGCCCCAGGGCGGAGTGACCCGCTCGTTCCAGATGGACTGGAGGGTTGCCGGCTGGCCGCCGGAGCGGCTGCCGGCAACGGTCATGTAGCGACCGAACTGGAAACAGAGCGCCTCCAGGGCGGGATCCGGCGTCCCGGAGACCAGTTCACCGATACGGCGGTCGGTAGGAATCTCATTGCGGCCGGCGTCGCCGATCTCCAGATGGACACGTCCCATCTTCCCCGAGAATGCCTCCTCCTGCTCGCGGCGGAGGGTCGTATAATCCTTTCCCTCCACCCCGGCAAGCGTCCGCCCGACCCGCTCGGCCGGATCGGCGTCGATCCGCTCAAAATTGACATAACTTGTCGCCGCGGAAAGCACCAGGGTCACGGCATCGGCATGCCGGATTCGGACACGGCGTTTGACCTGGTCCAGGGTCCCGCCTTCCGGAATCGCCTTCACGACGGTCCGGAAACGGATGCCCTTCTCCTCGGAAGGGGCGATCAGCCAATACTGCGGAAGCGGGCCTTCCCACTGTCCGTCCAAGGTGAGCGTGTTGCCGGAAATGCTGACGCGGTCCTCGAAAAGGCTCTCCAGCCATGTTTCCAGGGAGATGCTGCCGGGACGGTCGGCGGAGATCCGGACGACAAGGACGTTGTCAGGATAGGACACGAAAGCCTCCCTGCGGTAGGTAACCCCCCGAACGGTGAACTGGACGGAGGTAATCCCCGTTTCCATGTCCAGGTCACGGACATAACGACCGGCCTCCGGCGTCTCCATGTCCAGGAATCGCATCCGTAGGTCGCCCAGCGGTTCATAGCACTGCTGCGCCACGGGTGTCCCGTAAAAGTGCCGGTCGATGACCTGCTCCGCTTGACGGAACTTCCGGTCGAAAACCAGCTGCTTGACGGGCTCAAACCATTTCCCGGCCTCCGGATCGTCGTAACAATGCGGAACACCGGACCAAAAACTGGTCTCGTTCAGGGCAATCTTTTCGTCCCACACCTTGCCGTATACCAGTCCGGCCAGATAACCGTTCCCGATAGGAAGGGGGGCGGTCCAGTTGGCGTCCGGAATCCGGTCATACCAGATCCGCATGTCAGGAGATGCATTCTTTGCCGGCAGCAGGAAGGAAACGGCCATCCCGGCGGCAATTGCGGCTAAATGAAAACAACGCATGATGATAAGTAACTATTATTAACGCATGATGATAAGTAACTATTATTCTACAGGACGGGTAAGCAAGCCAGGCTGGTAGATACCGTCGTCGAAGCGGTTCGCGAAGTCGTTGACATTCCACGGGGATGGAATCCGGATCTTCACGGAATCCCATTCCCCGGTACACTCCGGACCCGCCTGGAAGTCCCACAGCCCGTTCAGGCAGATCTCGTTGCGCCAGGGCCGCTCCAGGACGTGAGTCTGCCCTTCGGACGGGGCAAAGCGGAAAGGGACATGGACCTTCCCGAAGGCCGGCAGGGAGAGTATCAGGGCCAACAGGGCTATCGAGCGTGAAAAGCGGCGTTCCATCATGCGGTTTTTCTCACGAAAGTAGCCGCATCCCCTTCAAAAACGGATAACCGGGGACTTAACCCCGGTTAAAAAATACTTAAAAATTGCTAAATCGGTCCGGGAGCCGGCCAGGCGCTGTATTTCCGGCCCGGGAAGAACCGGGAGACTTCGCGGCGGCAGCGGGGGTACTCCGGGTATTTGGAGGAGTTGGTCTCCTCCGCGAAGGCGGCGCTGCCGAGGAAGAGGACCACGAAACACGCAATATTTTTCCAGTTTGATAATTGCAGGGTTTTCGTTACTTTTGCAATTGCTATGGCAGACATGAAAACCCTGGCCAAGGATACGGCCATCTACGGGCTCAGCAGCATTATCGGAAGGTTCCTCAACTACCTGCTCGTCCCCCTATATACCTACAAGATTGCCGCGGCGAGCGGCGGCTACGGCGTCATCACGAACCTGTACGCCTACACCGCCCTGCTGCTGGTGATCCTGACCTACGGGATGGAGACGACCTTCTTCCGCTTCGCCAACAAGGAAGGCGAGGATCCGAAGCTGGTCTATTCCACCATTCTCCGGATGGTCGGATTCACCTCCCTCCTGTTCGTCGGCCTGGTGCTCGCCTTCATCGGCCCGGTTTCCTCGGCGATGGGCTACCCGGACCACTCGTCCTATATCTGGTCGCTCGCCATCGTGGTGGCCCTGGACGCCTTCCAGGCCATCCTGTTTTCCTACCTGCGGTACCAGAAGCGGCCTCTGAAGTTCGCGGCGCTGAAACTGCTGTTCATCGGCCTGAACATCGCCCTGAACCTCGTCTTCTTCGTCCTGCTGCCGAACCTCTACGAGGGGAATCCGGACGTGTGGGGCAAGTTGTACGATCCGGAGGTAGGTGTCGGTTACGTCTTCTATATCAACCTGTTCTGCACCTCCCTCGTCACCTTCTTCTTTGCGAAGGAACTGAAAGGAATCGGCAATGGGTTCGACAAGGCCCTGTGCAAGCGGATGCTCTCCTACAGCTGGCCCATCCTGGTGCTCGGCATCGCCGGCATCCTGAACCAGACGGCCGACAAGATCCTGTTCCCGAAAGTGTATCCCGGGGCCGATGCCAACGCCCAGCTGGGCATCTACGGGGCCGCCACGAAGATCGCCATGATCATGGCCCTCATCACCCAGGCTTTCCGCTACGCCTACGAGCCGTTCGTCTTCGGAGCCTCCCGCGAGAAGGACAACAAGGAGACCTACGCGAAAGGCATGAAGTACTTCGTCATCTTCACCCTGCTGGCGTTCCTGTGCGTGATGGCCTACATGAACCTCCTCCGGTACATCATCAAGAGCGATTACTGGGAGGGACTCCGCGTCGTCCCCATCGTGATGGCGGCGGAGATGATGATGGGCATCTATTTCAACCTGTCGTTCTGGTACAAGCTCACGGACCGGACCATCTGGGGCGCCGTCTTCTCCGGCATCGGCTGCGCCGTCCTCATCGGCATCAACGTGTTCCTGGTTCCGAAATACGGCTACATGGCCTGCGCCTGGGGCGGTTTCGCGGGCTACGGAACGGCGATGCTCCTGTCCTACTTCGTGGGCCAGAAGTATTACCCGATCGCCTATCCGCTGAAAGACCTGGCCGTGTACACGGTCCTGGCCGCCGTCCTCTTCGCCGGCATCACCCTGTCCAACAGCCGCTTGGGATTCTGGCCGGCCCTTCTCGTGAACACGGTGCTGGTGGGTATCTTCGGACTGTACATCGTCAGGAAGGACCTGCCGCTCTCGGGGCTGCCCGTCGTCGGAAAGTATTTCAGGAAGTAGCTATTTCCGTTTCGTCGTGCTCATGTGCACCGGCGACCATTCCAGGGTGCCGTCTGCATTGCAGAACATGCGGACGAGGTAGTCGCCCGGCTCCGGATTGTTACGTTCGCACATCGTGTCCAGGGTGAAATGATGGACTCCGTTGTAGTTGCGTTCGTCCCAGGTATGGGTATGCCCGCAAAAGACAGCGCTCACATTCCATTTCTCGAACTGGTCCAGCAGGAAGAAGGTTTCCTCGCGGGTGAAAGTGGAGGCGAACTCGAAGAACTGCGGCCGGAAAATGTTGGTGTGCGAAAATACGAAGGTGTTGCGGTACGGGTAGGTGTCGTCGGCATGCTTGCCGTCCAGGACGCCCTGGTTGATCAGGTCGATCTGCGTCTTCCCCAGGGTCCCGCTGGCGGAATCCAGGAAAATCAGGTGGTCGAAAGCGTAGTTGCCGTCTCCAAGGTCCACGAGCACGTCAATCTCGTAGAAAGACGAGTGGAATATATTGGACCACAGGGCCCACCCGTTCCGTGTGATGTCGTGGTTTCCCACGACCGGAAAAAAGGGATAGGTAATTCTGTCAAACGGCATGGTCACGGGGTCGGGGTCCGTATTATCGTTGCTTACATACTCGGTGCCCACCTTGTGATAATGCTTATTCACATAGCGGGACTTGGCCTCCTGCAGCAGGGAATCCAGGGTGACATAGTATTCCGCCTTGGTATCGGCGATGTCCCCCAGGTGCGCATAGAACAGGTCGTCGTCCTCCAGGCCGATGGAGAGCATCTCGTCCATGCGGGCGGAATCGTCGGTAATGTGGCTGTCGGCCCCGACAAGGAACGTATAGTCTCCTTTCGCCAACAACCAGACCTTGTCCTCGTAGTGGTTGCGATAGAACAGGTTTGACATCGCAACCCGGTCCTCGACCGCCGTACCGGCGACGAGGACGCCAATGGGACTGACTTTGTTGCAGGAGACCGCCAGAAGGGCGGCCAGGACAATCTGGAAAGCAGTTTTTCTCATCTTACAGGACATAATGGAGACCGACTTTGAGGGAGGTTTCGTAGCGGGTGGCGAGCTGGCTGATGCTGCCGGCGGGCCGGACGTCGAATTCGCCGAAGAGCTTCATCTCCGGGCGGAGCGTGGCATGGAAGCGTACGCCCCAGTTGATGTTCCAGTTCTCATAGTAGAACTGGTCGTAGTTACGGATGAACAGGCCCAGGTTCCAGGGATTCGAGCGCGGGCGGATGTTGACGCCCAGCCCGAAGGTCATCACCAGCGGCTCCGTATAGCCGGTGGTGGTGTAGGACCGGTATTCCTCCTTCACGCCGATCTTGTGATACCGGACAAGGCTTTCGCCAAGCCGGAGATCGACATAGCTGGTCTCCCAATAGGCGGACAGGTTGACGATGGGCTCGTTCACGTTCCAGCGGTCATACCGGTTGAACAGGACCCGGCCGTCGAAATACAGGTTGGTCCTGCCCAGGGGAAGCCGGTATGTGCCCGTGACGCTGGCCGAATAGACCTGCTTGAAGAGCTGCATCTGCTCGTCGGCGCTCACGCTCCAACGATCCGTCAGGTGCCTGGTATAGGCACCGCTTTCACCAATGAACCAGCCAGTTACCACATTATATCCCCCCAGGAGGGTACCGTCGATTACGTTCCGATGCACGCCGTCGTATGCCCGGGGCCCGCTGTAGGTCTGTCCCCATGCCAGCGACGAAACCAGCAAGGCGAAGGCAAGGGCAATGCTATGTCTTTTCATCATCTGTTTGTATGTTCCAACCTGCAAAAATAATCAAAAAACCATCATAAACGGCACATTTTTACTAACTTTGCCGTCCCATCCATTAAAACACTTCATCATGAAGAACTATTCAGCTGTTTTGACGCTCCTCGCCCTGGTTGCAGTATCCTCCTGCACCACCCGGAATCGGGCGGACGTGGGCAGGCTCGTGGAGAACTATGCCCTGGTGACCATTCCCGCCCCGGACCTGACGGGAATCACCGACAACGGAAAAGAAGTCCTGAAACTGTACCGCAAGGCCGCAGACGAGGTGGACAAGATCTACTGGCAGCAGTACTTCGGGGACGGAGAGGCCTTCCTCGGTTCCCTGACGGACCCTACCGAGAAACTGTATGCCGCCATCAACTACGGTCCGTGGGACCGTATCGACGGGAAGCCCTTCCTGCCGGGATACGGCGCCCGTCCCGAAGGCGCCTGCTTCTACCCGGCGGACATGACCGGAGAGGAATTCCTTGCCTGGGAGAATCCGGACAAGAAAAGCCCCTACACGCTTGTGCAGCGGGCCGCCGACGGCAGCCTGAAGACCGTCTGGTACCATGACGCCTATGCCGACGCCCTGGCTGGCGTGGAAGGATACCTGAACCGGGCGGCAGACGTCACGATCAAGGAGAGTGTCCGGCACTATCTCCTCGAGATGGTCGAAGGCCTCAAGACGGACGACTACTATGACAGCTACAAGGCCTGGCTCGAGATGGAAGACAGCAAGATGGACCTGGTCATCGGCCCGATCGAGGCGGTGGACGACGCCCGTTACGGAACGAAGGCCTCTTACGGTGCGTATGTGCTCCTGAAGAACCTCCAGCGGACCGACGAGCTCAGCGCCCTGTCCGCCCGCATGCCCGAACTGCAGAAGATGCTGCCCGGCGATGCGGCCGACCACGATTTCACGCCGGGTGCGAATTCCGACATCTTCTCCTGTAACGTGCTCTACTGCAGCGGCTACACCAATGCCGGGTTCAAGGTCATCGGCATCAACTTCCCCTATGACGCGAAGATCCAGGAGGAACTGGGAACCCGTACCATCATCTTCGACAACATCATCCGCGAGAAGTTCAACCGCACGGTCCATCCGGTGGGCAACGTGCTCCTGGAGGAGGTCTATCAGCCCCACCTGGACGCCAGCGCCTTCTACTGGACCATCGTCTTCCGCGAGATTGCGAAGGGCCTGGGCGTGAAGGAGACGGTCAACGGCAAGGGTACGGTGGCGGAAGCCCTCGGAAACGAGTCCCTCGTCATCGAGAAGGCCAAGTCCAACGTGCTGGGTGCCTGGCTGTGCGCCCAGGAGGCGGAGGCCTACCACATCTCCGCCCTCTTCCAGAAGGAAGACGTGCTCACCACCTTCGTGACCAACACCATCCGCTCCACCCGTTTCGGCGCCGCGGACCCGACGGGCATCGCCAACATCCTCGTCTATAACTACCTGCTCGAAAGCAAGGCCATCACCTGGAATGCGTCCGGCCGGTACAGCATCGACTATGACAAGACCTGGCAGGCCCTCGAGACCCTTGGCGCGGAGATCCTCCGCATCCAGGCCCACGGTGACATCGACGCAGCCCGCACCTGGATCGCCAAATACGGCGTCGCCGGGCCCGAGAGCCTGTCCGACAAGCGGGCGCTCGAGAGCGCGGGAATCCCCGTGGACATCCGCTTTTCCTATGAATAAACTTCCCAAGCAAGCGTAACGATACCATGTTCAAGAATTTCACCGGTTTCAACCTGGTCGAACAAATGCATAGGCTGCGTCAGAAAAACAGACTCAGCTCCGCCATCCTCAAGAAAAAGAGCCTCGGACTCATCTTTGTCGCCATCACCGTCCTCATCCTCTGGTTCCTGCCCACGGAATCCTTCGGAATCGACGGTCTCACGCAGGTCCAGCAGCGAATCATCGCCATTTTCGTCTATGCCACGCTGATGTGGGTCCTGGAACTGGTCCCCGCCTGGGCGACTTCGGTCTCCATCATGGTCCTGCTCCTGCTGTGCACGTCCGATTCCGGCATCAAATGGATCTGCAATCCCGACACGGCCGGACAACTCCTCAGTTACAAGCAGGTCATGGCCAGTTTCGCGGATCCCGTCGTGATGCTCTTCATCGGCGGTTTCGTCCTCGCCATCGCCACCACCAAGACCGGCCTGGACGTCCACCTCGCCCGGGTGCTGCTCACCCCCTTCGGCAAGAAGACCGAGAACATCCTCCTGGGCTTCATGCTGGTGACCGCCCTGTTCTCCATGTTCATCAGCAACACGGCCACCACGGCCATCATGCTCACCTTCCTCACCCCTGTCTTCAAGCAACTTCCCGAGGCCGGGAAGGGCCGTACCGCCATGGCGCTCAGCATCCCCATCGCCGCCAACCTGGGCGGTATGGGCACCCCCATCGGCACCCCGCCCAATACCATCGCCCTCAAGTACCTGAACGACCCGGAAGGGCTGAACCTGGGCATCGGCTTCGGCCAGTGGATGCTGTTCATGGTTCCCCTCGTGATCGTCATGATCCTCATCGCTTGGACGCTCATCAAGAAGATGTTCCCGTTCTCCCAGAAGACCATCGAACTCAAGATCGACGGCGAGATGAAGCGGGGCAAGGAAACCACCCTCGTCATCGTCACGATGATCGTCACCATCCTCCTCTGGATGCTGGACACCTTTACCGGAATCAACACCTATACCGTGGCACTCATCCCCTTCGCGGTGTTCGCCATGGCCGGGATCATCAGCAAATATGACCTGGAAGAGATCAACTGGTCGGTCATCTGGATGGTCGCCGGCGGCTTCGCCCTGGGTTACGCCATGAACGGATCCGGCCTCGCGGCCCTGGTGGTCCGTGCCATTCCTTTCGGCAACTTCTCGCCGCTGCTGATCGTCCTCCTTTCCGGCCTGCTCTGCTACGGCCTGTCCAACCTGATTTCCCACTCCGCCACGGCGGCCCTCCTCATGCCGATCCTCGTGGTCGTGTGCACGGCCATGGGTGACAAACTTGCTGCCGTGGGCGGCACTTCCACCGTCCTGATCGGCGTAGCCATCGCTTCCAGCAGCGCCATGATCCTCCCGATTTCCACGCCGCCGAACGCGCTGGCCTATGCCACGAATCTCATCCAGCAGAAGGACATGGCCCGGATGGGTGTCATCATCGGCGTCATCAGCATCGTCCTGGGATACCTGGTGCTCTTTGCCGCCGGTTCGCTGCATATCGTCTAAAAGCACCGCCGATATGAAAAAACTTCTGATTCTTTTGCTTCCAGTGTTGGTGGCCGTCGTTTCGTGCAGGCAGACGAAATCCCCGTTCGACCGCGAAGTGGCAAATTACGCCCTCGTGGACATCGAGGTGCCCGACCTGAGCGGCATCACCGACAACGGAAAGGAAGTGCTCGACCTCTACCGCTATGCGGCCGACGAGGTGGATGCCATCTACTGGGAGCAGTATTTCGGGGACAGGCAGGGACTCCTGGACGGGATCGCCGATCCGGTCCAGCGGACCTTCGCGGAGATCAATTACGGCCCCTGGGACCGTATGACCGGGAAATCCTTCGTGGAAGGCTACGCCGACCGCCTTCCCGGCGCCGGTTTCTACCCCGCGGACATGACCCGGGAGGAGTTCAATGCCTGGGACAATCCGGACAAGAACAGCCCCTACACCCTCATCCGCCGCGCAGCCGACGGGTCGCTCGAAGCGGTATGGTACCACGACGCCTACAAGGAGCATATCGACAAGATTTCCAACTTCCTGAAGGCAGCGGCCGACATCACGATCAAGCCCAGCGTGCGGACTTACCTCCAGAGCAAGGCGGAAGCCCTCCGGACCGACCGCTACTACGAGAGTTCGCTGGCCTGGCTGGACATGGAAGACAGCAAGATGGACCTCGTCATCGGCCCCAATGAAGTGACGGACGATGATCTGATGGGCCTCAAGCGCTCGTATGAGGCCTATGTCCTGCTCAAGAACGAGGCGCATACCCGCGAACTGATGCAGTACGTCTCCCGCCTCGCCGAGTTCCAGGAGGACCTCCCCGGCGACCCGGCCTACAAGACCTTCCAGCCCGGAGCCGGTTCCAACATCTTCTCCTGTGACGCCCTCTATTATGCCGGAAAGGCCAATGCCGGCGTAAAGGTCATCGCCCTGAACCTGCCCTTCGACACCGATGTCCAGCGCGACCGCGGCACCCGCACCATCCTGCTGGAGAACATCATCCACACCAAGTACAACCACATCGTCGGTCCCGGCGGCCGGGTCCTGCTGGAGCCCGATTATGCCGAACACCTCTCCTCCGAGGCCTTCTACTGGAACATCGTCTTCCGCGAGGTAGCCCACGGACTGGGCGTGAAGGAGACCATCGACGGGAAAGGCAGCGTGGACGAAGCGCTGGGGAACGCCGCCACCACCCTGGAGGAAGTGAAGGCCAATACGGCCGGCGTCCTGCTGGTGGGCATGCTCCAGAAGCACGTGGACATCCATCATCTCTTCACCAAGGAAGATGCCCTGACCACGTTCTTCGCTTCCCTCGTGCGTTCGGAACGTTTCGGTGAAGGCACCGCCATGGGCCGCGCCAACATCATCATTTACAACTATCTGGCTGAGGCGGGCGCCTTCCAGCGCAAGCCCACGGGACAGTATTCGCTGGATTACAAGAAGATGGAAGCCGCGCTTTCCGACCTCACCGCCCTGGTGCTCAAGACGCAGGCGACCGGCGACAAGGCCTTTGCCGAACAGTTCGAAGCCCGTTACAGCAAGCTCTCGCCCGATTACGACGCCGACCGCATGAACCTGGGCCTGGAGAGGATCCCCGCGGACATCCGGTTCAATTTCAAGCGGTAGAAGATTCCGCTCAGAGTCGCATGGTTTCCGGGTGATGTGACGGCCGTTTCCGCTCTTCAGCATGGACGACTAAGTGTTGGCTTGAGACGTGATAAAAGGACGGATCCCGAGACGGTCCGTCCTTTTTGTGTATCTGTCCCCCGGGGATGCTTCATATTTGAAAACAAATCGCTATCTTTGAGAGATAAACTGATAGCCATCTATGAAAAGAATCATCGAATGCGTACCCAACTACAGCGAGGGACGCGATAAAGGTATTATCGACCAGATCGTTGCGGCGATTGCGGCCGTGGAAGGCGTGAAAGTGCTGGATGTGGATCCGGGCGAGGCGACGAACCGCACGGTCGTGACGTTCGTGGGAGAGCCGGAGCCGGTACTCGAAGCCGCTTTCCAGGGGGCCGCCAAAGCCAAGGAATTGATTGACATGCGGTTCCATCACGGGGCGCATCCGCGCAGCGGAGCCACCGACGTGCTTCCGCTCATCCCCGTCTCGGGCATTACCCTCGAGGAATGCGCCGTGCTGGCCCGCGGACTGGCCGAGCGCCTGTACAAGGAACTGGGTATCCCCTGCTACTGCTATGAAGCGGCGGCGTTTACCCCGGAGCGGCGGAACCTCGCCGTCTGCCGGGCAGGCGAATACGAGGCCCTGCCCGAAAAGATGGCCGACCCCGCCCGGAAACCGGACTTCGGCGGCGCCTATGACGAAGTCGCCGCCCGCGCCGGCGCCACCAATGTGGGCGCCCGGAATTTCCTCATCGCGGTCAACTACAACCTCAACACCACCTCCACCCGCCGGGCGATGGCCGTCGCCTTCGATGTTCGGGAGAAGGGACGCAAGGCCCGCGAGGGCGGTTCCCTGACCGGAAAGTTACTGAAGGACGAGCATGGCGAGCAGATCTGGATCCCCGGCACGCTCAAGGGTTGCAAGGCCATCGGCTGGTACATCGACGAATACGGTATCGCGCAGGTGTCCATGAACATCACCGACATTGACACGGTTCCCCTGCACGTCGCTTATGAAGAAGTGTGCCGCGCCGCTGCGGCCCGCGGGCTCAAGGTCACCGGCGTGGAAATCGTGGGACTCGTGCCGAAGCGTGTCCTGATCGACGCGGGCAAATTCTATCTGGAAAAACAGCAGCGGTCTCTGGGCATCTCCGAGGAGGAGATCATCAAGATTGCGGTCAAGTCCATGTCCCTGGATGACCTCAAGCCCTTCAACCCGAAGGAGAAGGTCATCGAATATCTGATGGAGGATGAGGCCGAACTCGCTGAAAAGGAACGTCTTGTCCGCATGACGGTCAAGGGCTTTGCCGCCGAGACGGCCTCCGAATCCGCAGCCCCTGGCGGCGGGTCCATATCGGCCTACATGGGCGCGCTCGGCGCCGCTCTCGCCACCATGGTCGCGAACCTCTCCGCCCACAAGCGGGGCTGGGACGACCGCTGGAAGGAATTCTCCGACGTCGCCGAAAAGGGCCAGGCCCTGATGGCGGAACTCCTCGCCCTGGTCGATGAGGACACGGCCGCCTTCAACCGCATCATGGACGTCTTCTCCATGCCCAAGGGAACGCCCGAGGAGAAAGCCGCCCGTGCCGCAGCGATGGAGGAGGCGACGCTCTATGCTGCCTCGGTGCCTCTGAAAACGATGGAAGCGTCCCTGAAGGCCCTTCCGCTGGCGCTGGAGATGGCCCGGAAGGGCAATCCTGCGTCGGCCTCCGACGCGGGCGTCGCGGCCCTCGCCGCCGTCGCCGGCATCCGCGGCGCCGCCCTCAACGTCCGTATCAACGCCGCCGGCCTCGCGGACAAGGCCCCTGCGGAACCTCTCCTGAAGCGTGCCGACGCCATCGTCGCCGAAGCCCTCGCCCTGCAGGAGCAGGTGCTCGCCGAAGTGAACCAGCATATTGACAAGTAGATCATGAACAAGTTCCAAGAAGAAATCCTCGCGGGCATCCCGGCGGAACTGCCGGAGGTGAAACCATATGACCCGGAAATCAATCACGCCCCCAAGCGGAAGGATATCCTTTCCCCGGAGGAGAAGGTGCTGGCGCTGAAAAATGCGCTGCGCTATTTTCCGGCCCGGCATCACGCCGTGTTGGCGAAAGAGTTCGCTGAAGAGCTTCACAAGTACGGACGCATCTACATGTACCGTTTCCGTCCGTCCTATGAGATGTTCGCCCGCCCCATCGACGAATACCCGGCGGAGTCCCGCCATGCGGCGGCCATCATGGCCATGATCCAGAACAACCTGGATCATCGCGTGGCGCAGCATCAGCACGAACTGATCATCTACGGC
>JAFUDV010000066.1 GCA_017464245.1 Bacteroidales bacterium
AAGACCACCCTCGGGATGGACATGACCATCACCCAGCGGCTGGACTTCGTCACCCAGGGCCTCAGCGCCTCGGTGAAAGGCAGTTACGACACCGATATGGCCCTCACGAAGAAGCGCACCGGCTCCGGCGGTTACCACCAGACCATCGAGTACGCCTCCTGGGCCGACGGCTCCGGCCTCGATATGGCCGACCCGGCCTTTGACCGCACCTACGTCCCGGTGATCAGCGGCAGCCAGCCGACCCTGAGCTACGGCGAGTCCACCGACGACGACAAGAGCTGGTACCTGGAAGCCCGTCTGGACTACAGCCGCAAGTTCGCCCGCAAGCATGCGGTGAGCGCCCTGTTGCTGTACAACCAGTCCCGCGACTACTATCCTTCCAAGTACAGCTGGCTCCCGTACGGTTACGTGGGCTGGGTGGCCCGCGCCACCTACGGTTACGCCGACAAGTACCTGGTGGATGTCTCCGCCGGTTACAACGGCTCCGAGAACTTCGCTCCGGGAAAGACCCGCTACGGCCTGTTTCCGTCGGCCTCCCTGGGCTGGGTGGTTTCCGAGGAGAAGTTCATGAAGAAAGCTCCCTGGGTGGATTTCCTCAAGCTCCGCGCCTCCATCGGCCTCGTCGGTAACGACCAGGGCAATTCCGTCCGCTTCATGTATATGGACGGCGTGTGGAACGACGCCGGCTCCTACTACTTCGGCACCGGCAAGAGCGACGGCGTGCCGCGCTACGAGCTGGGCACCCCGGGCAACAAGGGCGTGACCTGGGAAACGGCCCTCAAGGCCAACGTGGGCCTGGATTTCGACCTCTTCAATTACCGCCTGCACTTCTCCGGCGACGTCTTCCAGGAGCACCGCACGGGCATCCTCATCGCTCCGCGCTCGCTGCCCGCCATCATCGCCACCTCCCTCCCGAACATGAACCTCGGCGAGGTGGACAACCGTGGTTACGAACTGGAACTGGGCTGGAAGGACCACATCGGCAACTTTACCTATGACATCAACGGGAACGTCACTTTCGCCCGCAACAAGATCATCTTCGAGGACGAAGTGGAGCCCGAATACGAATACCAGCGGGAGACCGGCGGTCCGACCGGCCGGTACATGCTGTACCAGTTCGAGCGCCTGTACCAGAAGAGCGACTTCTACACGGACGCGGACGGCGTCATGCGCCTCAATGCGGACCTGCCGCAGCCTTCCAACGCCGTGTATCCCGGCGACTGCATGTACAAGGACCTGAACGAAGACGGCATCATCGACGGCCGCGACCGCATGTACGACGGCTATCCGGACCGTCCGGAATACCTGTTCGGCTCCAACTGGAAGTTCGGGTACAAGGGCTTCAACCTGTCCCTTAACTGGATTGCGGCGACGAACGTGAGCCGCGTCTGGAACGACGACTACCGCATCCCGTTCACGAACTCCGGCCACCGGGGCCTCCTGAAGATCTTCGCGGAGAACTCCTGGATCGACAATGACAACCCCTGGGCGCCGGGCCGCGAGGACGGTACCCTGCCGCGCTTCACCAAGACCAACTACCCGTGGAACTCGATGGACTCCACCCTGTGGACCGTCGATGCGTCCTACATCCGTCTGAAGAGCGCCAGCTTCGGCTACACCTTCTCCCGCAACAAGTTCTTCGACAGGCTCGGGATCAGTTCCGTGGGCCTGATGTTCACGGGCTACAACCTCCTCACCTTCTCGCATCAGACGCTGCAGGATCCGGAGGCGAAGGCGCGCTCTTCCAGCGGCCAGTACCCGCTGGTGAAGACCTACAACCTTGCACTCAACATCAACTTCTAAAACGGGCGTACCATGAAAAGATTCGTACAGATACTGACTGTCGCCCTCGTGGGCGCCGCACTGGTCGCTTGTGAAAGCCTGAAACTGGGAGACGCCGGCCTTTCCAAGGCCCCGGAGACTTCCGGCGCCACCATCGACACCCTGTTCGCCTCCCTGAAGGACGCCGACAAGGTGCTGACCTCGGCCTACTACTACCTCCCGTACGGGCTGGTCTCCGACTTCGACTCCAAGATGGGGTCCGACTTCCTGGAGTCCATCACCGACCACTTCATCTCGAACAAGCATTCGGACAGCGACGGTCCGAACAACCTCTACTATTCCGGCGGCCTGTCCGCCAACCTCACAGGCTCCTATGCCGGCGGCGAGAACTACCGCTTCGGCAGCGAGAAGGACTACACGGCGATCCGCTACGCCTGGCTGTTCCTGGAGAACGCCGACCGTATTCCGGATGCCGATCCCGCCCTGCTCGCGCAGAAGAAGGCCGAGGCGAAGGTGTGCATGGCCATCGCCTATGCCAACATGCTCCGCTACCTCGGCGGCGTCCCGATCCTGGACCACGCCGTGAACCCGGACGAGGAAATGGTCTATCCGCGCAACACCTTCGCCGAGACGGTCGATTTCATCGTCCGGCTCTGCGACGAGGCTGCTCCGGACCTTCCCTGGGCCGTGAGCGCCGCGGACGACGGCCGCATGACGCGTGCCGCCGCCCTGGGCCTGAAGCTCCGCATCCTGTGCTTCGCCGCCTCCCCGACCTTCAATTCGGACAAGAAGTGGCACCCGCAGGCCGATGAGTACACCTGCTACGGCAACTACAGCGCCGCCCGCTGGCAGGCCGCGAAGGCCGCCGCCGACGAGTTCATGCGCCAGCAGCTTGCGAACGGCCACTACGCCTTGTGTGAGGCGCAGCCCGACGCCGTGACCGGACTCATCACCCCGCGCGCCTACCGCCTCGCGTACCGCAAGGGCTATTTCGAGCGCGGCAGCTCCGAGTGCATCATCTCCATCCGCAAGTCCAACAGCACCAGCTACCACGACAAGCACTTCGAGATCCAGGGCTCCTACGGCAGCGGCTGCTCCCTGAACTGGGTGAACAAGTTCCCCTGGGCCGACGGCACTCCGTTCCCGGAGGACTTCCCCTGGGAGGACAAGGCCTCCTGGCCCGAGAACCCCTTCTTCCGTCCGGACCCGAACGGCACGCTCAAGGTGGGCGGCGCCGGCTTCACCGAGACCCGGGATCCCCGTCTGTACGAGAACGTGGGCGTTCCCGGCGACATCTGGCGGGACGGCACCGTGGGCCGCGCCTACGACAACCACAAGTACCACCAGGACGGCTGCCCCGGCTTCCTCATGATGAAGTACGTCCTGCAGCAGAGTTCCGACCGTACCCAGCCCCCGCACTGGTGCATGATGCGCTTCGCGGAGGTGCTCCTGAACTGCGCCGAGGCCTACAATGAGGCCGACGGCGGTCCCTCCGACAAGGCCTATGCCTGGGTCAATGCCGTCCGCGCCCGCGTGGGCCTGCCCGGCCTGCCCGAGGGACTGAGCCAGGAGGAGTTCCGCAAGGCCCTCATCCTGGAGCGCGAACTGGAGTTCGGCTTCGAGGAGGTGCGCTGGTTCGACATGGTGCGCTGGGGCCTGACCGAGGCCTTCACCACCCCGCTCCAGGGCCTCACCTCCTACGGTGACAAGGACCGCGAGGCGACCGTGTTCACCTTCAAGGCGAAGGACGCCTATCCGCCGCGCAAGTGGTACACCGACTTCGACACCAAGTGGTATCTCGCCCCCATCCCGGCCATCGAGATCAACAAGAACTACGGGATGACGCAGAATCCGGGTTGGTAACCTGAAATGTGCCTGAATATGATGAAAAGATTATTTACATACCTGACACTTCTGCTGCTCTCCGCCGCAGCGGTTTCCGCCCAGGAAGCCGTCTCGCCGCTGGATTCCGTGGACCTGGGGAACCTGTTCCGGATCCGGGCGAACGGGAATGCGGACGCAGGCAGCCTGCTCTTTGACAAGAGCCCCGAAGTGGATATCGCCAACGCCCTGTACGGGCAGTTCTCCGGCCTTCTGGTGAAAAGCAGCTCCAGCGTGTATGACTCCAACCAGTCCCGCCTGAAGCTCACCCTCCGCCTGCACGGCCACAGCCCGCTCGTGCTGGTGGACGGCTTCCCCCGCGACCTGGACGACCTCAGCGGGATTGAGATTGAGGATATTACCATTCTCAAGGACGCGGCCGCTTCCGCCCTCTACGGCGTGAAGGGCGGCAACGGGGTGGTCTCCATCACGACCAAGCGCGGCAAGGACGCGAAACTGAAGGTGACCGCCGACTACCAGTACGGCTTCCAGACGATGTTCCGCGCCCCGGAATTCGCCGACGCCTACACCTACGGTTTCCTCGTGAACGAGGCGCGCACCCTGGACGGCCTGCCCGTCAAGTACAACGATGCCGAGCTCCTGGCCCTGTACAGCGGCCAGTACCCGTACGCCTATCCGAACGTGGACTGGTGGAACGAAGTGTACCGTGACCACGGGGACAACCACCAGGCCCGGTTCACCTTCACGGGCGGCAACCGCAACTTCCGCTACTTCGCGGCGGTGGACTACCTGAAGGAGGATTTCCTGTACCGGAAGGCCACGGCCGACGACCGCTACAACGCGAACCATTATGACAACCGCCTGGGCATCCGCGCCAACGTGGACGTGAACCTCACGGCTTCCACGCTGATGAAGATCGGCGTGAAGGCCCGCCTGGCGGAATTCAACCGGGGTAACTACGGCGGCCGGATCGAGAGTACGCTGTACTACCTTCCTTCAGCCGCCTTCCCGGTGAAGCAGGCCGACGGTATCTATGGCGGGACCTCCATCTACGGGTCCTTGAACCCCGTCGCACAGATGCAGGAGCTGGGCCAGAAGCAGTACTCCCAGACCAAGGTGCTGGCCGACATGCTGCTCCGCCAGGACCTCGGGACCCTCCTTCCCGGCCTCTCCGCCGACGCGACGGTCGCCTTCGACTACATCGGCCGCCTGTCCGAGGATGCCACCAAGGAGTTCCAGTATTCCGAGCTGGTGAGTTCCGTCGCCACGGAAGGCGACCGGAGCTGGATCCTCAGCGAGCAGAAGTACTACGGGACGAACTCCAAGACCGTGAGTTTCAGCCACTGGTTCTCCTCCCTGGCGATGAAATTCGAACTCCAGGGCCGTCTGAACTGGGAACGGGACTTCGATGCCCACCACGTGGAGGCGCACGCCGCCTACCGGCAGCGCTCCTGGATCCTCAGCGGACAGAACAATTCCTCCAAGACCCAGGAAGTCCTGGGCACGGTGAGCTATAACTGGAAGAACCGGATCTTCGCCGACGCCGTCGTGAACTACTCCGGCAGCGCCTATATGCCCAAGGGGCAGCGGTTCAATCTCTATCCGGCCCTGAGCCTCGCGGCCGTCGTCCTGGACGGCGAGCCGTACCTGAAGGTCTATGGCTCCGCGGGCCTCTCCGGCTCCGACGGCGACCTGGAGCACGAGCTCTGGCGCCAGAACTATGTGAGCGGCAACAGCTGGTACTTCGGCGCGAACGGCGGCACGGGCTACAGCGGCCGCACGGAAGGCGACATGGCGGCCGTCACCCTGGCCCCCGAGCTGTCCCGCAAGGCGACCGCCGGCATCGACCTGGCCTTCTTCGGGAAGCGCCTCTCCCTCAATGCGGAAGGCTTCCTGGAGGACCGCCGGAACATCCTGATCTCCCCGTCCACCATCTCCGGGGTCATCGGCGTGGGCGTGCACGAGCAGAGCATCGGCGAGCAGACCTACAAGGGCTTCGACCTGGGCCTTGGCTGGAACGACCGCCACGGCGAGGTCGACTACGGGGTGTATGCCAACGGCGGCTGGCTCTTCACGAAGGTCATCGACGACGGCCAGGCCTACCAGATGTACGACTACCTGTACCACAAGGGCAATCCCGTGGGCCAGCGCTACGGCCTGGAGGTGATCGGCATCTTCCAGAACCAGGTGGAGATCAACAACAGCCCGCAGCAGACCTTCGGCGCGGTCCGGCCCGGCGACCTCAAGTACCGCGACCAGAACGGGGACGGGGTCATCGACAAGCAGGACCGCGTGAAGATGTTCGGCTCCTCGACGCCGCTTCTCCAGTTCGGATTCGGCCTGCACGCCGGCTACAAGGGATTCAAAGTCTATGCTGATTTCCAGGGTGTTACCGGAGTCACGATCGACCTTTTGGATTCCCCGCTGTACCAGCCGCTGGTGTCCAATTCGACCATTTCCATGACCTTCCTGAACCGGGAGGTAACCTGGGCGCCGGGCCGCGAGCAGGTGGCCACGATGCCTCGGCTCACCACGCTGGAGAACCCCAACAACTACCAGGCGAACTCCCTGTGGTACCGCGACGGCTCCTTCATCAAGCTGCGCAACCTGGGCGTCTCCTATACGATTCCGAAGAAGGCCCTGAAGGTGTGCGACGCCACGGTCTCCCTGACCGGGACGAACCTCTTCAGCCTGGACAACATCCAGTTCGCCGATCCGGAGCAGCTGGGGGCCTACTATCCTTCCACCCGGGTCTTCTGGGCGGGCATCAAGTTCAACTTCTAAACCGGGAAACGACATGAAAAAGATACTCAGCATGCTCTTTGTGGCCGTCCTCGCGGCCGGATGCAATTTCCTGGATTTCGACGAATCTTCCTCCGACTATACCCGGGAGGACATGTACAAGACGTACAGCAACATCCAGCGGATGCTCACCAACATCTACGGATACCTGCCCGGAAAGGACATCGCCGACGTGGGCAGCGCCCTGCGCGACTGCGGCTCCGATGACGCCGAATACGGCGACCCGGAGGCCAGCGTGCAGCGCTTCGTGAACGGCAACTGGAGCGCCCTGAACACCGTGGACGACAAGTGGAGCCTCTGGAACGGCATCCGCTCCGCCAACGAGTTCCTGGAGTCCATGGAGACCGTGGACCTGTCCATGTACAAGTATGACACCAACTACCAGCGCTGGCTGGACCACCTGGCCTACTATCCCTACCAGGCCCGGGTCCTCCGCGCGTACTTCTTCTTCGAGCTGGCCCGCCGCTACGGCGACATCCCGATGCCGCTGACGATGCTCACGGCCGAGGAGGCGAACGGGATCGCGAAGACACCCTTCGACGAGGTCATCGACTTCATCGTGAGCGAGTGCAGCGAGTCCGCCGCCCACCTGCCCGACACCTATGTGGGCATGCTCAACGACGAAATCGGCCGCGTCACGCGGGGCTTCGCCCTCGCGGTGAAGGCCAAGGCGCTCCTGTACGCCGCCTCCCCGCTGCACAACCCTGCGGGCGACAAGTCCAAGTGGCAGAAGGCGGCCGCCGCGGCGAAGGAGCTCATGGACCTGAACCTGTACCGGCTGGATCCCGAGGAAAAGGCGAACAACTACATGTCGCCGGAAGTCATCTTCGCCATCATGCGCTCCGAGAGCGCGAGTTTCGAGCGGAACAACTTCCCGGTGCGCTTCACCGAGGGACAGCGTTCCTCCATGTCCGGCACCTATCCCACGCAGAACCTCGTGGACGCCTTCCAGACGGCCGGGGGCTATGACATCACCCTGACGGCGAACGGCTGGCAGACGGCCGACCCGGACTTCGACGTCACGAAGCCCTACGAGGGCCGCGACCCGCGCTTCGCCCGGGCGGTCCTTGCCAACGGCATGAGTTTCAAGGGTTCCACGATCGAGACGTTCGTGGGCGGCCGGGACTATTCCGCGACCCGCAGCGAACTGGGGTCCCCGACGGGCTACTATCTCCGCCGGTACATCCAGGAGACCACGAGCTTTACGCCCGAGAATACGTGGACGGAAAAGCACCAGGTCATCGTATTCCGCTATGCGGAGACGCTCCTGACCTATGCAGAGGCGCTCAACGAGTACCTGGGCGGTCCGACCGCCACGGACGGAACGTTCTCCGTCAGTGCGCTGGACGTCCTGAACCAGGTCCGGGCCAATGCCGGCATGCCGGATGTGACGGCCTCCACGCAGGACGCGTTCCGCGAGGCGGTGCGCCGCGAGTGGAGAGTGGAATTCGCCTTTGAGGACCACCGCTTCTGGGACGTGCGCCGCTGGGATATCGGCGCGGCCACGCAGGGCCAGGTGGACGGCGTGGAGATCACCCGTGCCGGCGGACAGTTCAGCTACCGGCGGACGACGGTGTCTCACCGTACCTGGTCCGCCCGCCAGAACCTGTACCCGATCCCGCAGAGCGAACTCTTCTGCAACCCGAACCTCAACCCCCAGAATACCGGATGGTAGTCGTCTAACCATGGAAAAAACATACGAGACATGAAAAAGATAGCAAGAACCATTGCCAGCCTGTCCTTCCTCGCCGCCCTAGCCGCCTGCCAGCAGTTCGAGATCGACACGCAGATGACGCCCGAGAAGGAGTACGCGAACCTCCGCCTGGTGTGCGACGCCGTGGATGCGTACACTTTCGCGTCCACCGGCGCGGAGAGCGCCACCTTCAACGTGAGCGCCAACACGCCCTGGACCATCACCCGTTCCAGCGGCGCCGACTGGTGCAACGTCACGCCGTCTTCCAGCTCCGCGTCGGCCCTCATCGCCGATGTCACCGTGAGCGTGGACGACAACAACAGCGGGGAAGACCGCACGGCCACCCTCACCATCGCGGGCGAGCGGATCAACAAGACCTACACCGTCACCATCACCCAGTCCCGCAAGGGCCGGCTGTTCGTCACGCCGGTCGCCCAGGACTATGCCGCGACGGGCGGCCCCCTTTCCTTCACCCTCAACACGAATCTCCCCTGGGAGGTCCGTTCCGACGTCTCCTGGCTCTCTTTCGACCGGGAGAACGGACAGCCCGACCCGGACGGCCGCACGATCACCATCGTCGCCACGGCCGAGCCCAGCTCCGTGATGGAGCGCGTCGCCACGGTGACGGTCGTCGCCGGGAATGACGAGGAGTCCTTCGAGGTCACGCAGAAGGCCAGCTTCGAGATGACCGCCATCACCGGGGAGTTCCCGGGCGCCGGCGGCACCCAGGCCCTCAAGCTCCGCACCGACCTTCCCTGGACGGTGAGCGCCGACAAGGACTGGGTCTCCTTCGACAGGGAGTCCGGCGAAGGCAGCATCGGCCAGACCGTCATCACCGTCACCGCGGCGCCCAACGACGACGCGGCCCGCAAGGCGGTCATCACCGTGACGGCGGGCGGCGAGGCCCACTCCTTCGAGGTAGCCCAGGGCGGTTCCGCCTTCGCGATCGTCCCTCCGGCGGACCCGACCATCGACCGCAAGGGCGGCGAGCTCGTCGTGGAGGTGGACGCCACCAAGGCGTGGGAGCCCAAGACCGAGGTCCCGGGCTTCACCGTGGAGAAGGTCGATGACGCCCACTTCAAGGTCGTCGCCGGCTGGAACAACACCTTCGCCCCGCGCTCGGGAGCCGTGAGCATCGTCTCCGTCTCCGGCGCCACCGACAGCATCGAGATCACCCAGGACACGAACTTTACCGTCCAGAACGGCGAGGTCCTGGAGGACGGGTCCGTGAAGCTCTCCGGCGACAAGGGCTCCCGCGTGTACTTCAAGGACGGCCTCCGCTGCATCACCCTCACCCTCACGATGGGCGAGAAGAACTTCGGCGACAAGGGCCAGCTCTGGGTCCAGGGCGCCATCGGCAGCGTGAACCTGTACAACCAGCTCTCGCTGGGCGGCAACACCCGCATCCGCACCGACGGCAACATGGCCGACGAGGCCGGGTCCAGCGCGTACAAGAGCACCTCCTACTCGATCACCAAGGACGAGCTGAACGCGATGGGCACCTACGAGTACGGCTTCAAGCCCAATGCCGAGGATCCCGCCAAACTGGACATGTGGTTCGGCGTGGACGGCACGCAGAAGATCTCCCACACCGGCAACAACCCGTTCTTCTACAACCCTGCCGAGGTGAGCTACTACTTCGGATTCTACAGCACGACCTCCGACGGCAGCTGGTATGTCGTCAAGGCCTGCGACGTAACTGTCAACGAGGAAGCCTATTAAACCCGTCCGAACCATGAAAAAGACAGCCATCCTCCTCTGCTGCGCCGCCGCCCTCGTCACGGGGCTGGCCGGCTGCGGGCAGAAGGCCGAGGAACCCGATAAGGTCGTGGACCTCCGCTACCGGGCGGAGGACACCTACGACCTGCCGGCGTCCGGGGCCAAGGCGTTCACCGTCCTGGTGGCGTCCACCGACCCCTGGACCATCACGAGCGAGCATCCGGACTGGTGCATCATCAGCGACGAGGAGGGTGCCGCCTCCGACCCAGCCGCCGTGCATGAAGGCAAGGCGGAAGCCACCACCATCCGGATCCAGTACTACGACAACACCTTCCTGGACGACCGCGTGGACAAGATCACCATCCGGAGCGACTACTGGGTGGGCAAGGTCATCACCGTGCGCCAGAAGGGAAGCGCCTTCCTCACCGTCTCCGAGGACGACCTCGAGCAGGACGTCACCAAGGCGGGCGGCGACCATTTCATCCACATCAAGTCCAACCAGGACTGGAGCGCGAGAGTGACCGGCGGCGACTGGGTGACCGTCACCGAGGGCGCCACCGGCAACGGCACGGGCACCGTCACGGTGAACGCCGCCGAGAACTCCGCCGAGCTCCGCTATGCCGAGGTGACCGTTTACGACCGCCTGAACGAGCCGCAGGCCCTTATCAAGTTCACCCAGGACGGCGTCCAGCTGGTCCCGCTCTCCACGGAGATCCGGGCCGGCTTCGACCAGGCTTCCGCCGAACTGGACGTCCTGTCCAATTCCAAGTGGCAGGTGGTCAAGGAGTCCGCGGCCGACGACTGGTTCGACATCGTGACCCCGCAGGGCGAGGGCGACGGCACCATCCGGCTCTCCTTCCGCCAGAACGACGGCGAGGGACTCCGCAGCGCGACCATCCTCCTGAGCAACGTGGTGGCCCATGAGGGCGACTTCGGCGTGGTGAAGGAAATCGTCGTGAAGCAGGCCTACGAGATCACGCCGGTCCGCGTGGCGATGAACGCCGACGAACTGAGCCTGTGGACCTCCGACTGGGCCAACAAGCCCGTGGTCCTCAAGGACGTGGGCCTGCAGTTCGACTCCAAGGCCCGCCTGAACCGCTCGATGCCGTTCGGCAACTACACCTTCCGCTGGAGCGCCATCGGCGCGGGGGCCCGCGTCCGCCACTGGTTCTGCTTCAGCGAGGGATGCGAGCTCAAGGCCGACATCCGTCCGGCGGACGGCAAGATCGGCTACGACTTCAATGCGGCCGGCGACGGCAACAAGCCCAGCCTGAGCGGTTACACGGACGTGGACTTCAGCCAGCCCGTGGAAATCACCTACAAGTTCGACCCGAGCGGCGCGAACTACTGCCATGTCACCTACTATGTGAACGGCGTGGAGGCCGGCAGCTTCGACACGGCGGCCGACATGCTCCGTACCGTCACCTGGGGCGCCTCCGTCAACATGTACATCGGCGTCCAGGACGAGGGTTCCGCCATCTGCGAGTGGTATGAATACACGGCTCCTATGAATTGGGACGAATAACCTTTAAATGCGAAGACCATGAAAACGATTCATAGGACAGCTCTCCTTCTCACGGCCCTCCTGGCGGCTTTCGCCTGCCAGGAAAAGCCCGTGGACCCGGTGGATCCCACGCCTGCGGCGCCCCAGCCCGAATCCCGTACGCTCACCTTCGTCCTCCCCGCCGTCCCGGCCGGGGAGGGGGAGGTTCCCGCAGCCCTCAAGACCGCCTGGAAGGCCGGCGACCAGATCGTCGTCCACGGCGAATATGCCAAGGACCAGGTGACCGTGACCCTCGCCGCCGGAGACATCTCCGGTGACGGGAAGACCGCCACCGTCACGGTGGACGGCCTGTATCCCTACCGGCGGGACGACTGCGCCAGCACCCTGTACGCCTCCTATCCGGCCTCCGTGGCCGACAACCTGAAGCACTGCTTCTTCTACAGCAAGTTCTCCACGACCAACGCGCAGCTCATGGCCGCCAGCAACGACGGCGACACCTTCCGGTTCCAGAACATCTGCGGCATCCTGTCGATGTCCGTGGAGGGGGACTTCGGCGGGTACACCATCTCCACGCCCAAGAAAGAGGCACTGGGCTATGAGTTCCTGCAGGTGAAGCTCACCGACAACGAGCAGAACTACCGGCAGTACGTGGGCAATCCCGTCCTCCAGCTGGACGGTACCGTGAACGGGTCGGACATCCTCGTCTTCGTCCCGGAAGGGACCTCCTTCGAGAGCGGTTTCGTCATCAAGTTCAAGGAGGGTGACGACTACACCCGGATCTTCAAGTACACCGAACCCCTGGAGATCGCCCGCGGCGAACTGGTGGACCTCGGCGACATCACCGCGGACGTCCAGCACTACGACAACCCGTTCTCCAGCGACATCATCGACCTGGACGAGAAGGGGAACGCGAACTGCTACGTCGTCACCGCCCCCGGCGGCTACAAGTTCAAGGCGGTCTATGGCAACGAGCCCACGAACTACCTGAAGGACGTGGACGCGGCCGAAGTCCTCTGGGAGACCTGGAACGACGTTTCCGAGGTCACCCCGGGCAGCGTCGTCGCCTCCGCCTCCTTCGCCGAGGACTACATCATCCTCCATACGCCCGCCACCCTGCATCCCGGCAACGCGGTCATCGCCGCGAAGGACGCCTCCGGCAAGATCCTCTGGAGCTGGCACATCTGGGTGCCCGCCACGGAGATCGTGACCGCGGGTTTCGGCGGCATCATGGGCAACGACCTGATGGACCGCAACCTGGGCGCCCTCGTGGCCGCCGAGGCGACGGACGCCACCGTCGATGTGCGCTCCTACGGCCTGATGTACCAGTGGGGCCGCAAGGACCCGTTCACGGGTTCCGGCGTGGCGATGCAGAACACCGTCGCCACCGTCGCCGGCGCGCAGGACGAGGTCGCTCCCGCCCAGATCACCCTGGAGGAATCCATCGCGAACCCGCGCCTGCTGGGCCACATGAACAACGGCGACTGGCTTCTCGTTCCGGACAACACCGCATGGGACGACATCGACAAGACCCTCTACGACCCCTGTCCGGCCGGTTACCGGGTCCCGCCCATGAACACGGCGGTCCCGTTCTGGAACGGCATCTCCACCCAGGCGGGCTGGAGCGTGAACCTCACGGCCGGCTGGCTGACCGTCGGCGTCCCCGCCACGGTCCTGCCGATCGCCGGCTACCGGGACGACTATTCCGTGGGCGGCATGTCCAAGGTGGGTCTCCGCACCCTCATCTGGACGGCGAAGAACTCCACCGACGCGGCCGGCAGCGGCAACGACCTGCGGCCCGACGGCGGCACCTTCTCGCTCAAGGGCGCCCCGAAGGCGCGCCTGGGATCCGTCCGTTGCGTCAAGGAATAACGTGAAACAAACAAATAAAGCAAACCACATATGAAAAAGTTTTTCACACTCGCTGTTCTGGCGCTCCTCGCTGTGGGCTGCGCCAAGGAATATGACGACACGGGCCTCCGCGACCTGATCGCCGGCCTGGACGTGCGCGTCGGCCAGCTGGAGTCTTCCGTCTCGGCCCTCCAGTCCGCCGTGGGCGACGGCAAGTTCGTCCGCAAGGTGGAGGAGTACAAGGATCCGGACACCGGCCGCACCACCGGCGTCACCGTCACCTATACCGACGGGAACATCGTGCATTTCAACATCGTCCCGACGGATCCCACCCAGGGCCCCGTGTTCTCCGTGATCCGCAACGGCGCGGGCGAACTGGTCTGGGCCGTGGACGGAGTCACCGTCAAGATGAACGGACAGGACGTCCCCGTGTACCAGACTCCGACCTTCTCCATCGACGAGGAGGGCAACCTGCTCGTGGAGGTCGACGGACAGACCTCGAACCTCGGACCGGTCAAGAGCGAAGGCGCCACCCTGCAGGACGGCATCTTCACGAACCTCGCCGTCACGGATGAGGCCGTGGTGCTCACCCTCTCCGACGGCTCCACGGTGAACATCCCGTTCGCCGAGGCTTTCAAGCTGGATGTCGGGACGACCGCGTTCACCTTCGGCACCCTGGAACCCATCGAGATCCCCTACACCGTGTCCGCGAAGACGGAAGGAACCGTCGTCGGCGTGGCCGGCTACAGCCCCAAGGAGTTCAGCGTGGCCGTAGAAGCCGACAAGATCGTGGTCACCCCGCTCAGCCTGCGTGCCGCGGCCGTGATGATGGCCTATGCCGATTCCAAGGTGGGCCTCGTCTCCGTGGTGGACCTCACCTTCGAGGCCGAAGGCTTCGAACTGACGGACGAGCCGTACAGCGCCCAGTATGATTACCTGGCCGAAGGCGAGGACGCCGTGGTCGTGGCCAACGCCGTCTCCAACATCGCCTTCGACATCATTCCCGTCGAGGAGTGGATCCACGTCGCGGGCGTGAAGAGCCAGGCCTACGTCATCACCCTCAAGCTGGACGACAACACGACCGGCGCCGTCCGCGAAGGCACGGTGAACGTCGTGAAGGCCGGCACCGAGGACGTGGTCCAGACCATCCGGCTGGTCCAGCTTCCGAAGCAGGAAGAGGCGGGTCCGAAGGACCTCGGCAAGAAGGGCACCGCCAACAGCTACATCGTCACGGCGGCGGGCGAATACAAGTTCAAGGCCGTGAAAGGCAACGGTGAAGAGGCGGTCGCCGCCGCTTCCGCCGAGATCCTCTGGGAGACCTGGAACAACGACGAGGAAGTCACCGCGAACAGCGTGATCGCCTCCGTCTCCTATGCCGACGGATACGTGACTTTCTCTACGCCCGAGACCCTGAAGCCCGGCAACGCCGTCATCGCGGCGAAGGACGCCGCCGGCGTCATCCTCTGGAGCTGGCACATCTGGGTGCCGGAGACCGCCATCGAATCCAACACGTACGGCCTCTGGGCCACGCCGATGATGGACCGCAACCTGGGCGCCCTCGTGGCCGCCACGGCCGATGCCGCCGCCCCGGTGGCCTCCTACGGCCTGAGTTACCAGTGGGGCCGCAAGGATCCGTTCCCGGGAGCCAAGGGCGTGACCAGCAGCAGCAATGCCACCGTGGCCGGCGCGGCGCTCACCGTGGCCGAAGCGACCGTCACCGTGGCCGAGTCCATCGCCAACCCGACCCTCATGGGCCACACCAACGACGGCGACTGGCTGCCCGAGCCGGACAACACCCTCTGGCAGAACGAAGTGAAGACCATCTACGACCCGTGCCCTCCGGGCTGGCGCGTTCCCGCCCGCGACAAGACGCAGCCCCTGTTCAGCGGCGACCTCTCCGCCCTGGCCGGCTGGCAGGACGTGAAGGACAACTGCTGGTTCACCCTGGGCGACCCCGTCGCCGTGTTCCCGTTCGCGGGCTACCGCGACGACTATTCCGTGAAGGGCTTCACCCACACCGGCGACCGCGCCGTGTACTGGAGCGCCTATGCTTCCGGGACGGCCAAGGGCTATGGCCTGAACGTCCGCTCCGGCTCCACCCACACGCTGGGTGAAATGCCCAAGGCCCGCGGCGGCTCCGTCCGCTGCGTGGCGGAAGCCGCTGAATAACACTGCCTTATGAAAATGACATCTCACATATTGTTCGTGCTGCTCCTGGGCCTTTGGACGGCCCAGGGGTGCACCGACGACCGTATGGGGATGGCCGTTCCGAATCCCGATACCAAGCCGACGGCCGGAGAATTCCCCTCCGACGACGATACGCCCAAGCCGCCGGTGGACCCGACGGATCCTACGGATCCCTGGTCCACCGACCCGGCCCGCCTCGCCCGCATCGGCAAGACGCCCATCATCGAGGTCTATTACACCGAGTACACCCGCGAGGACCTGTTCCCCTCCCTGGAGGAGGTGCGCAACTTCACCCACATCAACGTGGGCCACGTGCGCTTCGTGGACAAGGACAACGGCGTAGGCATCGAGATCGACGCCAAGACCATCCCGCTGGTGCAGCGGTTCGTCGCCTACAAGGCGCAGTACCCGGAGCTGAAGGTGAAGCTGCAGATGGGCGGCTGGGGCAAGAATGCCGACGGCTGGTCCCAGATGGCCCGCGACGCGGCCAAGCGCAAGGCCTTCGTGGACGAGTGCGTGGCCATCTGCGCGCAGTACGGGATCGACGGGTTCGACATCGACTGGGAGTATCCCACCTATGCGGCCAAGGACGGGGACCACGTGAACGGGGCCAGCCCCGCGGACTGGGAGAACTTCGTCACCCTGTTCAGGGAGATGCGCGAGGCGATGCCCGACAAGATCCTCTCCTACGCGGCGTCCGACAGCGGAAAGTACACCGACAACTACGGCGTCCTCCCGTACATCGACTACATCAACGTCATGACCTACGACGAGGGTAACCCGCCGTACCACAACGCGCCGCTGTACCGGAGTTCCATCACGGGCAGCCGCTGCTGCGCGGAGGCCATCGATGACATCTTCCACGGACAGCAGAAGATCCCGTACCAGATGATGAACTTCGGCCTGGCGTTCTACGGCCACGGCGATGGCTACAAGCTCAAGACGGGGAACCGCTATCCCTCTTCCGTCGATTACAGCAAGCTGGACGACATCTTCTTCAAGGGCACCTGCGACGGCTATGACGTCAAGGGCGTGAACTACCGCATCTGGGACGACGTGGCCAAGGTCCCGTACCTGGCCGACGCCCTGGGCAAGATGTACGCGAGTTACGAGGACATCGAGTCCATCAACGCGAAAGTGGAGTTCCTGAAGTCCCGGAAGATGCTGGGCGCGATGATCTGGGAGTACCGGCACGACAACGACGCCGGCACCCTCCGCCACGCGGTTAAGCACGCCATGGACGGAAATCCCGATGCGCCGGGCAAATACGAGCGTCCGGAAGAGTACCATCCCAAGGAACTGCCGGTCATGGGAGCGGTGGAGTTCTCCAAGAAGCTCCAAAGCGGGAGCGCCATCGTGGAGGAACTCTCCGGCCTGTGCCTCAGCAAGGACGGGGACTTCCTCTGGGGCGTCGGGGACAACGGCCACCTGTACCGGATCAACTTCGACGGCTCCTTCTCCGAGCACTGGACTTACGACGCCGACATGGAAGGCCTGTGTATGGACCCGACCACCGGGACGATGTACATGGCCATCGAGCCCAAGCGCGTGTACAGCCTCACGCCCCCTTACCAGTCGAAGACTACGCTGTGGGACGTCGCCGAGGCGGAGAGCATGGGCAATTCCGGCATCGAGGGCATCGCCTGGCACAAGGGCAACCTGTACCTGGGCGCCCAGACCGGCGCGACCCTGTGGGAATACGCCCTGGACGGCACCCGGCTGTGGAAGCGGAGCCTCCGCGACGTGACCCCGACCATCTCGGAGATCGCCGGCCTGGACTATGACGCGGAGAACGACTGGCTGTGGGTCATCGACTCCAATTCCAACAAGGACCGTCCGGAGTACCTGGGCTACACGGTGTACCTGTTCAACGGGAACGCCACGGAACTGCTGGCCACCTACTACGTGGGCGACTTCGCCAACTGGAACCCGGAGAGCATCTGCGTGGACAAGAAGAACGGCTGCATCTGGGTGGCCGACGACTGCGGCGACGCCACGCCGTCCATCCTGCACAAGATCCTCTTCTCGGGCCTGTAGGCCGCCTGCTTCCTGAGAGAAATCCGCCTGTTCCTGCGAATGGGCGGGTTTTTTTCGTATCTTTACAGGATTAATCAAAATGCCAGGTTCGTATTCCATGAAAAAGATCATCTCCCTCCTGTTCCTCCTTACCGCTTTCTCCCTGGGCGTACAGGCCCAGATCCTGTCCAGTGCCACCCCCGAGGTCGATTCCGTCGCTTTTGCGAAGGTCCGCGCCCGGATGGACTCCATCCGGCAATACCGTCCCACGGTGGGGCTCGTCCTCGCCGGCGGCGGCGCCCGCGGCCTGGCGCACCTGGGCGTCATCAAGTACATGGAGGAGATGGGCATCCCGGTGGACGTGGTCACGGGTACCAGCATGGGCGGCCTCGTGGGCGGCCTGTATGCCCTGGGCTACAAGCACGACCAGCTGGATTCGCTGGTGCGCGAGATCAACTGGCCCGTCATGATGTCGGACAACGTACCGGACGAATACATCTCCTACGACCTGAAGAAAAACCGGGATAAATTCATTGTCCGCATTCCGAACCACTATGACGACGAGGACCTGGCGGACCGCCTGAAGAACGAGCGGATCGCCGAAAAGATGGCCAAGGAATCCGGCAGCAACTCGGCCGACATGCTCAAGGAATCCATGGCCCGGATGGGAGCCGGGATGCCGGACGGCTACCTGTACGGCCTCAATGTCCGGAACATGCTCAGCAGCGTGAGCGTCGGCTACCAGGACAGCCTGAGTTTCGCGGACCTGCCCATCCCCTTCGCCTGTGTCGCGACGGACCTCTATGCCATGACGCCCAAGTACTGGACCTCCGGGAACATTACCGACGCCCTGCGTTCCACGATGGCCATCCCCTTCTATTTCAGGGCTGTCCGCAAGAACGGGGAAGTGCTGCTGGACGGCGGCATGCGGAACAATTTCCCGGCGGACATCGCCAAGGCCATGGGGGCGGACATCATCATCGGGTCCGACATGTCCATCCACCGCGAGCTGAACGAGCTCAACACCCCGGTGGACTTCCTCCTGCAGACGATCACCCTCCTGGCCTCCTCCGCCAACGGTCCCGCCCGCAAGATGCTGGACCTGGACGTCCATCATGAACTGAAGGGATACACCATGCTTTCCTTCGACGACGAGAGTGTCGATGACATCATCGACCAGGGCTACAGGAACGCCCGGGCGAACAAGGAACTGTTCGAGGCCATCGCGGCCGCCGTGGCCGGCAAGGCCGACCCCGCCGTCTCCCGGCATGTCCCGGCGGTGAACCTCGCCCAGGGAAAGGTGCGGGTGAAGGAACTCCGGTTCGAGGGAATCGGCCAGCGTGAGGAGGAACGGATCCAGTACAGGCGCGACATCCCCAAGGACGGCCTGTACGACCGGGCGACCGTCGAGCGGATCCTGAACGACATCTACGGCACCAACGCCTTCGAAGCCGTCACCTACCACATGGAAGGGAGCGAAGAGCCCTATACCCTGGTCTTCGAATGCCAGAAGGGACAGACGAACGAGTTCGCCCTGGGTCTCCGGGCCGATATGGACGAGACCGTGGCCATCGCTCTCCGCTACGGCCTGGGCACGCGCCGGCTCACCGGCATGCGCATGATGGCGGATCTCAAACTGGGCACGAATCCCTCCCTGTCGGTGGACTGGGGCACGAAATCCCGGATCGGGCTTCCCTCCTACGGACTCGTCGCCCGCGCCGGCCTGATGAATGCGCTGGTCGGCTGGGTGGGCGAAACCAACTACCGGCTGTTCACCACGGCCCTGGACGCTTACCTGGAGGACACCATGATCCGGAACGGAAACGTGCGGGTGGGCGTGACGGCCGAGATGACCCCCTATGAGCACCGGCTGGGGGTGAGCGACCTGGTGTCGAGCTGGAACTGGAAGTGCTACTGGCTCTCGGGATTCGCGAGATTCAAGTACGAGACCTTCGACGATGGCTATTTCCCCACACGGGGCGTACGCTTTACCTTGAACGGACGGTATGTCTTCAAGGGAAAGAGGAGGGTCGAGGATCAGGACGAATGGTACGACGACTGGGGCGGTTTCGTTCCCGACGAGACGCTCGCCGAGGCCCGGAGCGACGATCCGGGAGAGGTGACTCCGGATGACGAGGGTCCCGGACCGGAAATCCCCGAGGATTGGGATCCCTATAAGAAAGTGACCCCCTACGGCAGCGTCCTGGGCAGCATCGAGGCCGCTTTCTCCATCGGGGACTCCTTCAGCATCCTTCCCAGCCTGTACATGGGATTCAATACGATGCAGATGTCTTCGTTCATGCATCCGCAGCATTGTGTCGTCGTGGGCGGCATGATGCCTGGCCGTTACACCGAACGGCAGATCCCCTTCTTCGGATTCCCCATCGGATACCGGTCCACCAGCCGGGTCACGACCGTGCCCAGGCTGGACCTGAGATACCGTTTCCTCCGCAAGAATTTCGTATCGGCCAGGGCTTCGGCCTTCCTCCGGGACGACACGTTCCGGGATCTGTTCCTCGGTGAGCCGATCTATGCCTTCGGTGCGGAATACGCCCGCCAGTCCATCGTGGGACCGCTCCGGTTCGCCGTCCAGTGGTGCAACATCAACGGTCTTACCGCCTACGCCTCCATCGGTTTCGACTTTTAACCGTCTCCTTCCCGGCGGCTTGTCCGGGACAAATGGCCAAGGCTCTTGTCCAAGTGATGAAAATTGAGTATCTTTGTGGTGCCAACCATAATAACCAATGATACTTAGTTTTCATCTTTTTTACAAAAAGGTACTCGTTTTTCCAATCGCGGTTCTCCTTTCCGGAGCCTGCTCGTCATGCTCGGAAACGGCTCCGGTGCAGGAAGATACGAGGGGCGGAAAGACCGTCCCGGTGACGGGGGTGAACCTCCTGAAGAACACCCTCGAACTTACCATAGGGGACGTGACCCGGCTGGGGATCAAGGTGACCCCTTCGAACGCCACGAACCCCCGCGTGACCTGGAGTATCGACGATACGGCCGTGGCGACGGTGGAAAAGGAGAGCGGAGCGATCAAGGCCGTCAGTGCCGGCAGCGCCGTCCTCACCGTGACGACCGTGGACGGCGGATTCACCGACTCCTGCACGCTGACGGTGAAGGAGACGGCGACGCCTTCGCAGCCCACTCCCACCGATCCCGGCGCCCCCGCCGCCTATGGGGCCGTGCCTACGGAGGGCCAGCTGGCCTGGCAGCGCCAGGAACTCCTGATGTTCTACCACTACGGTCAGGCCACCTTCTCCGGCTGGGACGGCGAGAACCCTACCTGCAACGGAAAGCCCTGGTCCGAGAGCCTCCTTCTCCAGAATTACGCTCCCGCGACGGTGGATGCGGACCAGTGGGTGAAGGTGGCGAAGGACAACGGCTTCGGCGAGGTGATCATCACGGCCAAGCACCATGACGGCTTCTGCCTGTGGGACAATCCCGAAAGCACGACGGACGTGGCCAACGCTGCCTGCAAGAACCATACGGACGTGGTCCAGGCTGTCCGCGACGCCTGCAACAAGTACGGCGTGAACATGGGCATCTATCTCTCCCCGTGGGACCGGATGATCGAGGTTTCCGGGAAGAGCACGTCCCAGTATGAGACGATGTACAAGAACGCCCTCAAGGACTTGATGACCCGTTATGCTCCGGTCGTGGAGATGTGGTTCGACGGCAACCATGCCGGAAACTTCGACTGGCCGGCGGTGAACAGGACCGTGCTGGATGTCAACGACCAGTGCGTCATCTTCTCCAACGGCGGTCCCGGCTGCCGCTGGGTGGGCAACGAGCAGGGTGTCGCCGGCGAGACCAACTGGTCCACCCTCGACCGCGAGGGCCGCGGTCTCACCCCGGGCAACCTGCCCGGCAACTACGAGTCCTACCTGGGCTCCGGCGACAAGGGCGCCTCGTCCTGGGTCCCTGCCGAGTGCGACTTCTCCATCCAGCAGATCGGCGACCCCAACGGCTGGTTCTACGGCGCGAACGACAGCCGGAAGACCGCCCGCGACCTGATGGAACTCTACTACAAGAGCGTGGGCCGCAACTCCGTGTTCCTGATGAACGTCCCGCCGTCCGACAAGGGCGTCATCGACGCGAAGGAAGTGAAGGTCATCGAAGAATTCACGAAGATGCGCCAGGCGGTGTTCGCCACGAACCTCGCTGACGGAGCCACCGCCTCGGCCTCCAGCATCCGCGGCAACTATGCCGAGAAATACGGCCCCCAGCACCTCCTGGACGGGGATCCGGACACCTATTTCGCCACGGGTGACGACGTGAAGACCGTGGACATCGAGTTCACCCTCGCGGGCGCCAGGACCTTCAACCGCGTCCAGCTGCAGGAGTACATCGCCCTGGGCCAGCGGGTGGAAAGCTTCGACATCCAGGTCCATGTGAACGGCGCCTGGCAGTCCTGGGGAAGCGGCGCCAAGACCACCATCGGCCACAAGCGGATCATCCTGGGAGGCCGCGTGACGGCCGACGCCGTGCGCATTTCCATCAAGTCCTCCCTGGCCTGCCCGGTCCTGAGCGGCTTCGCCCTGTATGACGATACCGTTTCCGGCTTATGAGGAGACGGCTGATCCTCCTGCTGCTCGCAGCGGCCGCCGCGTGCGCGCCCAAGGACGGTATCCGGACCATCCGGACCGTCGAAGGGAAGGATGCGGACCTGGGGAAGATCCTGGAGGCTGACGGTCCCGTGACCGTCCGGCTCGTGGCGAAGAGCGAGCTCTCCGACACCCTGTATCCCGTCCAGCTGTACACCCCCTGCGGATGCACCGAGGCGCGGTTCGACCGCAAACCGGTCGCGCCCGGCGAGGACGAGGTGATCGAAGTGACCTACAATCCCGCCTACCGGCCCGGGCCCATGCGGGAGGAGGTCCAGGTCCAGTACCGGAACTCCCCGGTGAAGGTGCGCACCTTCGCCATCAAGGGCCGGGTCGTGGGCTTCAACCATCCCATCGAGGAAGACCGCCCCTATGCCTATGGCGGGGGACTGTACATGAGCCATAAGGTCCTGAGCTACGGCGCCTTGCGCCCTGGCGAGACGGGCGATTTCTTTTTCCGCCACGGCAACGGGAACACCCGCAGGGCCCGGATCGAATTCGACATCCCCGATGCGTGGAAACCCTATCTCCGGATGCGCCAGCCCGGCAGGATGAAGGCCGACGAGCGCGACACCATCCATGTGAAGTTCACGATGCCCGACGGGCTGGATTCCGTGGAATTCACCGTCCAGCCCCGCGTGGACGGGAAGCCCACGGAAGAGGTCCTGACCGTCCGGGCGTACAAGAAACAACAATAATCCTTTTATATATTAACCAACCAAACACCTTATGAGTTTCCAACTTAAGAAAGTCCTGACAGGGGTCCTCGCGGCCGCTGCGGGGCTGTTCATCACTGGCGGACTCGCCCTGGCCCAGAACCGGACCATCACGGGTACCGTCACGGATGACTACGGTGAACCGCTCATCGGCGCCAGCGTCGTCGTGGAGGGGGACAGCTCGACAGGATCCATCACCGACCTGGACGGTCGTTATTCCATCACCGTCCCGGCCACGGTGGAGGCCCTGCGCTTCTCCTACATCGGCCAGGAAGACGTCGTGGAGCAGATCGGAGGCCGTTCGGTCATCAATGTCACCCTGGCAGCGGCCAACAACGTCCTGAACGCGACGGTGGTCACCGCCATGGGCATCCGAAAGGAGGAGAAATCCCTCTCCTACAACGTCCAGCAGGCCAAGATCGAGACCGTGAGCCCGGTGGGCTCCTTCGTGAACGGCCTGAACGGAAAGGTGGCCGGTGTCTCCATCAGCCAGTCTTCCACGGGCGCGGGCGGCGCATCCCGTATCGTGATGCGCGGTTCCAAGTCCATCTCCAACAACAACAACGCGCTGTACGTGATCGACGGTATCCCGATGCAGAGCCTCCGCGGCTCCCAGCCGGAAGGCGTCTATGCCGGCGCCGGCCAGACCGGTGACGTGCTCGGTTCCCTGAACCAGGACGACATCGAGTCCATCTCCGTCCTCTCCGGTCCGTCCGCGGCGGCCCTGTACGGTGCCAACGCGGCGAACGGCGTCATCATCATCACCACCAAGAAGGGCGGCAAGGACCGCCTGGACATCGACTACTCCAACTCCACGACCTTCTCCCGCGCGTACGTGATGCCGCAGTTCCAGAACACCTACGGCCCGTCCTCGCCCGGTTCCTACTACAGCTGGGGCGCGAAGCTGGACACCCCGTCCGCCTACAATCCGCGTGACTTCTTCCAGACGGGCGTGAACGAGGTGAACTCCCTCTCCCTGTCCACGGGTACGGAGCGCAGCCAGACCTATGTGTCCGCCTCCGTCGCGAACGCACGCGGCATCATCCACAACAACAATGTGGGCCGCTACAACCTCTCCTTCCGCAACACGACCGACCTCGTGAAGGACATCCTCACGATGGACGTGAACATGACCTACGGCCGCGTGAACGAGCAGAACATGATCGCCCAGGGCGAATACGGCAACCCGATCGTCCCGGTGTACCTGTTCCCCGCGGGTGACGACTTCTCCAAGGTGGGCGTGTACGAGCGTTACGACACCGGCCGCAACATCAAGACCCAGTACTGGCCCTACGACTTCGAGCACTCGATGCAGAATCCTTACTGGATCACCGAGCACCAGAAGTGGCAGAACCAGAAGAACCGCATGATGGCTTCCGGCCAGCTCTCCTACAAGCCCCTGAAGTGGCTCACCCTGAGCACCCGGGCTAAGTACGACCGTACCGACGAGATCCAGGAGCGCAAGTTCGACGCCTCCACGAACACCCTCTTCACCGAGGGCTCCAAGCACGGTTTCTACGGCCGCGTGAACCAGTACACCGAGCAGAAGTTCGGAGAAGTCCTCGCCACCTTCAACAAGTACTTCGGTGACAACGTGTTCAACCTCACCGGTGTGGTGGGTGCCAACATCGACGACATCACCTTCCGCAGCGACAACGTCTCCGGCCCGCTGAAGACCGTCAACAACAAGTTCGACTACACCAACATCGACCAGAACAGTTCCCATACGCTGCTCTCCTCCGCAGGTTACCGCTACCAGAACCAGTCCGTGTTCGCGAACGCCCAGCTGGGCTGGCGCAGCAGGGTCTATCTGGACATGACCTACCGCGTGGACTGGAACTCCGCCCTGTACACGGCCGGCGGCATCACCTATCCGACCGTGGGCCTTTCCGGCATCGTGACGGAACTGCTCCCGTTCATGAAGAGTTCCTTCTTCCCCTACTGGAAGATCCGCGCCTCCTATTCCGAGGTGGGTAACGCCCCGGATCCGTCCCTGTTCCTGCTGGATCCCCGCCATGAGCAGGTGAGCGGCAACGTCGCGACCAGCGCCCGCCGCCGCAACACCGAGCTCGTTCCGGAGCGCACCAAGTCCTGGGAGCTGGGTACGAACATCCACTTCTTCGACAGCAAGGTCCAGCTGGATGCGACGTACTACTATGCCAAGACCTTCAACCAGTTCTTCGATCCCCGTATCTCCACCACCTCCCTCAACACGGACATGTACCTGAACGGCGGCCGGGTGGACAACACCGGTATCGAGATGGCCCTCCGCTTCGACGACAACCGCGGCAAGTGGAACTACGGCACCTATCTCACCTGGACCTGGAACAGGAACAAGATCGTGGACCTGAAGTTCAAGGATCCCGAGAGCGGCACCCTGCGTGACGGCAACGGACTGCCCATGGGCGGTTTCGGCGGCCTGAACAACTTCCTGTACGAAGGCGGCACCCTGGGAGACGTGTACGTCACGACCATCGCCACCGACGAGCACGGCTTCTACCGCCTCAACGCCGACGGCATGATCATCGCCGACTACGACGAGAAGGACATGATCTACGCCGGCTCCACCGACGCCAAGCACCGTCTCTCCTGGGGCGGCCACCTGGGCTGGAACGGCCTTACCCTGAACTGGTTGTTCACCGCCCGCCTGGGCGGTATCGCCATCTCCAAGACGCAGGCCATCCTGGACTACTACGGCGTGTCCCAGGATACCGCCGACGCCCGCGAGAAGGGTTACTTCGAGTTCAACGGCATGAAGACCTCCGACGTCCAGGGCTACTACCAGACCCTGGGCATCCGCGACGGCATCATGAGCCAGTATGTCTATGACGCCACGAACGCCCGTCTGGCCGAACTCTCCCTGAACTATGACCTTCCGGTGAAGAAGCTCGGTTCCTGGGTCAAGGGCATCACCCTCTCCGTGGTGGGCAACAACCTCGCCATGCTGTACCTCAAGGCCCCGTTCGATCCCGAAATGACCTCCAACGTGGGTACTTACAACCAGGGCGTGGACTACTTCATGCAGCCTTCCACCCGCAGCCTCGGCTTCGCGGTGAAGATGCGCTTCGGCGGCAGCACCGCTTCCGCAGTCACCCCGGCCAGCGCTCCCGTCTATGTTCCTTCCGAGCCCCAGGTGGTCGAGAAGATCGTCGAGAAGGTGGTCGAGAAGGAAGTGGTCAAGGAGGTCGTGAAGGAAGTCAAGGTCCCGGCCCATACCGTGGACGCCTACAATGACGACCTGTACTTCATCATCGGCAAGGCCGAGATCCGTCCGGAGGAAGCCCTCAAGCTGGGCCGCATGGTCCAGGTCCTCAACGAGAACCCGGATGCGAAGATCACCGTCACCGGTTACGCCGACAGCGGAACCGGCAACGACCGGATCAACACCGTCCTCTCCGCCCGCCGCGCCGCCAAGGTCGTGGACATGCTCGTGGAAGCCGGCATCGACCGGAGCCGGATCACGTCGGGTTCCGTCGCCGGTGACCGCGATGCATCCCAGAGCCCCGAATCCAACCGCGTCGCCGTATGTATCGTCAAATAAGCATGTGCCCTATGAAACAGAATATCTTCAAATATATGCTGGTGGCGGCCGCTGCGCTGGCCGTCCTTGCCGGGTGCACCAAGAATTTCGAAGAGCTGGCCAAGAACCGCTTCGGCGTGAGTGACGAGCAGATGGCCCAGGACGGTCTCGCCCTCGGCGGCATGCTCCAGCAGCTCGAGCGTTCCGTCATCATCTACCGCGACGGAACCTGGCTGGACTCCGACTACCAGATTATGTACAACCTGTGCGCCGAGACCTGGTGCGGCTATATGGCCCCCACCCTGAGCGACGGCCACAACGCCGGCTGGGACGTGAACGACGGCTGGCACCGCCGGCTGTTTACCGTCAAGTACCAGTACGCGATGGGCGGCTATGCCAACTTCGAGAAATCCGCCCTCGAGTACGGGATGGAGAACGAACTGGCGCTCGCCAAGGTCCTGAAAGTGGCCTCGATGCACCAGGTGGCCGACTACTACGGCCCCATCGCCTATTCCCACACCGGAGACCTCTCCAACCTCTACGACCCGCTGGACCAGGTGTATGTCCAGTTCTTCGACGAACTCGACGAGTCCATCGACATCCTCGAGAAGGTGGCCGCCTCCGGCGCCAAGCTCCTGGAGGACTACGACCTCGTGTACGGCGGCGACGCCACCAAGTGGGTCCACTTCGCGAACTCCCTGCGCCTCCGCCTGGCGATGCGCGTGAGCTACGCCGATCCGGGCCTCGCCCGCGAAGAGGCCGAGAAATCCATAGGCAGTCCCTTCGGCGTGGTGGTCTCCAACAGCGAGAACGCCGTCATCACGGAGCCGGGCATGCACCATCCGATCTATGAGATCAACGTCGCTTTCAATGACGCCGACACCCAGATGGGCGCTTCCATGGACAGCTACCTGAACGGCTTCAACGATCCGCGCAAGTTCCTCATCGCCAAGCCGGCCGGTGACGGCAACCTGCACGGCGTGCGTCCGGGCATCTCCCCGAGCGCCTGGACCAACTACAAGAACACCGCCGCGAAGGTCTCCGCCCCGAACGCCGGCATCTATAAGATCTGCTGGCTGAACGCCGCCGAGGTGGCGTTCCTGCGCGCTGAAGGCGCCCTGAAGGGCTGGAACATGGGCGGTATGGCCCAGGAGTTCTACGAGCAGGGCATCCGGCTCTCCTTCGAGGAATGGGGTGCCGAGGGTGCCGCCGCCTATATCGCCAATACGACCGCCAAGCCGGCCGACTTCCGCGACAACGTGGCCCGTGCCCATGCCTCCGCTCCCTCCACCGTCACGATCGCCTGGAACAACGGTGATTCCGACGAGAAGAAGCTCGAGAAGATCGCCACCCAGAAGTGGATCGCCCTGTTCCCGAACAGCGCCGAGGCCTGGGCGGAATACCGCCGCCTCCACTACCCGGTGCTGATCGCCCCGGCGAACAACTTCTCCAACGGCGTCGTGAGCACCGAGCAGGGCATCCGCCGCGTCCCGTATCCCGTCTCCGAGCAGACCGACAACCCCGAGGGCTATGCCTCCGGCGTCGCGGCCCTGGGTGGTGCGGACAACGCCGGCGTACGCCTGTGGTGGGACGCCAAGCCGTTCAACAATTAATGATGCGTGAAAGATGAAAAAGATATTGACCTTATTCCCGATCGTCCTGGCGGCCGCCCTCCTGGCCTCCAGCTGCGACACCAAGGTGGAGAAGCTCGAAATCCAGCATTTCAACACGTACGACCTCGAGAAGGACGCCCAGGATCCCTATTACCAGGGTCTCCGCGAGTGGAAGCAGTCCAAGCATACCGTTTCGTATGTGTATTTCGCAGCCTGGGCCCCGCCGGAAGGTGCCACGAGCCTGTTCATCGAGTACAAGACCATGCGGCCGCGCCTGATGGCCCTGCCGGATTCGCTGGATATCGTGAACCTGTGGATGGGCACCCCCATGAAAGAGGAGTATACCGACGCCTGTTTCTACGGCAACGTGAAAAACCAGGAGACCGGCGAGATCGAGCATGCGCCCCTGCACACCTATGACTATTCCCCGAACGCCTACGCGGACCTCGAGTACTGCCAGAAGGTGAAGGGCACCCGCTTCGTCATGCATGCCGACGCTTCGCACTACGGCCAGGAATTCGACCTCGTGGACGAAGCCAGCGGCGAAGTCAAGCACTGGGTCGTCCAGCGCGGCGACCGCGCCTCCATCGAGGCCTATGCCAAACTCGTCGTGGACATCGTGAACACCCACGGCCTGGACGGCGTGGACTTCGACTATGAAGGCTGGGCCTCCGGCGACATGACCATCTGCATCCAGAAGGCTGGCGAATACTTCGGCCCCAAGGGTTCCGACCCCTCGAAACTCCTCATCGTGGACTACTTCGGCGGCTATCCCAGCGGAGACATCGAGCCGTATATCGACTACCTTGTGAAGCAGGCCTATTCCATGCAGGGCTCCGGTGTCGGCGGCCCTTCCTGGTGCCCCGAGTCCAAGATGGTCTACTGCGAGCAGTACGAACAGTCCTCCGACGAAGGCCCCAACTACCTGAACGGCGGCTATCCCACCAACATGACCACCGAAGGCGGTGCTCCGATGTACACCCTCGAGCGTTACGCCCGCTATGCCAACGAGGCGGGCCAGGGAGAAGGCGGCTTCGGTGCCTACTATATCGACAATGACTATGCGAACGGCGTGGAGGCGCTCAAGGCCAAGGGCTATTCCGGGACCTACCTGAACTACGCGTTCCTCCGCCGCGCCATCCAGATCGTGAACCCTGCCAAGTAAGAGAAGCCTTATGAAAAAGTATATCCTCATTTTCGGTGCCGCGGCCCTGAGCCTGGCTGCCTGCACCCAGAAGGCCGATCATTTCGACTATGGCCAGGAGATCGCCGTCATCACCGGGACCGACGCCTCGCCGGTCTCCAAGGACCAGATCCTGGCGGACGAGATTCCGATCAGCTACAACTTCTCCGTGTCCCTGACGGGCATCGCCGAGGAGGACGTGGACGTGCACATCTCCTACGACAGTCTTGCCGTCGCCCGCTACAACGACCTGAACAAGACCAGCTATGCGGCCGTTCCCCGCAACACCTTCGTCATCAACGACGAATACGTCACCATCAAGAAGGGAACCGCCACTTCTCCGATGACCTCCGTGACCCTGCGCGACAACTCGTTCATCCAGGAAGGCGTGAACTACGTGATCCCGCTCTCCGTCGCCTACATGAACGGCGGCAAGGCCGGCATCCTGGAGTCCTCCAGAAACCTGTTCATCCGGATCGGAAAGACCATGGAGACTTTCTCCCTGGAAATTCCGAACATCGGCGTGTACTCCACCTACAATCTGGGGGCCGGGTACAACCTGGGGGACAACTGGACCCTCGAGATCAAGGCCCATCCGTACAACATGAAGTCCCGCGGTTCCGACCAGCTGTGCCGTCTGGCCTGCTGGAACGAAGACGGTGGCGGTCAGGTGCTGCTCCGTTTCAACGAGAACGGAAAGCCCTGGAAGACCCTGGACATCGTTTCCGTCAACGGCCGCTATGTCACGGGAGCCACGACCGCGGACGCCAGCGGTGAAGGAGTCTTCAATGTGAACCAGTGGTACATGATCTCCATCGTCTGGAACGGTTCCGACATGAGCGTCTATATCAACGGTGAAAAAGACACCCCCTGGCAGAACACCATCTCCGGCAGCCAGGCGTTCAACCTGAACCGCTTCGAAATCGGCATGTCCTGGGGCGGTTACGGTTCCTCCCAGAGCTACACCGGCCGCATGGCGGAAATGCGTATCTGGAACATCGCCCGCAGTGCGAGCGACATCGCTTCCACCCAGTGCTCCGTGGATCCCAAGTCCGAAGGCCTCGTAGGCTACTGGAAGATGAACGAAGGCGAAGGCCACATCTTCCACGACTCCGTGGCCGGCAACGACATGGACTGGGACAAGTCCGAGCGTCAGAAGGACGAAGCCAATTATGTCACGACCCCGGAGGCCGGCGCCTCCATCGTGTGGGTGAAGGACGAAAAGAACAAGTGTGCACAATAAATGAACAAAACTAATAATTCCATGAAAAAGTTATTTACTGCTTTCGCACTGGGACTCCTCCTCGTGGGGTGCGCCCGGGAGTATGACGACTCCGAGCTCCGCAACCGGGTCACCACGCTGGAGACCAAGGTGGGCAACCTCGAGGCCAACATGAAGGCCATCCAGGACGCGACCAACGACGGCATGTTCGTCCAGAGCGTCGAAGAATTCACCGAGGACGGAAAGGTCGTCGGCGTGACCGTCACCTACACGACCGGCAAGGTCGTGCACTTCCAGATCTCCGGCGCCGGCGCCGAGACCAACCTCTCCGCCATCCGCAACGCCTCCGGCGCCCTCTGCTGGGCCCTGAACGGCGAAATCATCAAGGTGGACGGCAAGGACCTCGAGGTGGGCCAGACCCCTTCCTTCTCCGTGAAGGACGGCCACCTGCTGATGACCGTCGACGGCAAGACCACCGACATCGGCGCCATGGGCGGCGGCCTGGGCGACGCCATCTTCAAGGACATCAAGGTCACCGAGAAGGCCGTGGTCCTCACCCTGGACGATGGCAGCACCCTCGAGATCCCCTTCGCCAAGGCGTTCAAGCTCGTCATTGCGAAGACCCAGTACGCCGTGACCACCACCGATCCGATCGAGATTCCCTACACCGTGGAGAACAAGACCGCCAACACCGTGGTGGACGTCTTCACCGACGCCAACTATGAGGCCACTGTCGATGACAGCAAGATCACCGTCACCCCGCTCGTCGTCGCGAAGGGTTCCGCCCTCGCCTATGCCGACTCCCAGGTGGGCCTGACCTCCATCGTGAAGCTCACTTTCGGCGCCGAAGCCGAGGCCGACAAGTTCGAGATCACGGACGCCGACATCAACTACATCGCCGAGGCCAAGGACGCCACCGTCGAGGCCCACGCCGTCTCCAACATCGCCTTTGACGTCAAGCCGCAGGTGGACTGGATCCACTACGTGGAGACCCGCGCCCAGAACTACACCATCGTCCTCAAGGTCGATGACAACCCCACCGAGGAAATCCGCACCGGCGAAGTGAAGATCGTCCGTGCCGGTACCGACGAGACCCTCCAGACCATCACCATCGCCCAGAAGGCCGGTGAGGCCGAGCCCAAGCCCGAGATGGAGCCCTACACCCCGGCCGGCTGGAACAAGGTGTTCGACGCTTCCGACTACAAGGTGAATTCCACCTTCATCTGGGACACCCCGATTTCCGTGAATCCGGGCAATGTCACGCTGCAGGTGAAGTTCTGGTCCAAACACTGGAACGACCACAAGTTCAATGAGAAGGATGCCCAGGGACATACCCTGTACAGCAACCGCCTCGGTGAATTCGCTACGGCAGACGAGAAACAGTCCGTCCTGTTCCGCTTCTCCAACGACGGTGACGCCGACGGCCAGCTGTGCCTCAACGCCGGTGTCCTCGGTGTGAACCAGGCGCAGGTCCGCAAGGGCGACGCCCCGTACGTATGGCCCCTTGAAGAGTGGGTCGTGATGACCATCGTCAGCGACGGGACCCAGGTCCATGTCTATGACGACGAGGAACTCATCGCCTCCTACAATGCCAGCCCGGCCGACAGTTGGGATCTCGCCCGCTTCGACATCTCCATGACTTGGGATGACGGCAGCAACTGGCCGCTCACCCAGGCGTTCAACGGTTACATCGGCTTCGCCCGTGTCTGGAACCGCGCCCTGAGCGTGGAGGACATCGCCACCACCCTGTGCGAAGTCCCTGCCTCCAAGGCCGAAGGCCTTGTGGCCAACTGGGTCTTCAACGGCGCTGAGGACAAGTATGTCGCCAACACCGTGAATGAGGCCCAGAGCCTGGACTTCACCGAGTGCTGGGACGGCAACGGCAACCGCAAGGACAACGGCGATGCCGCCGCTGCCGCTTGGAAGACCCTCGAAGATGCCGGCATGGAAGGCATCTGCCTCCGCGAAAAGGGCAGTGTGACTCCGGGTGGCGATGACCCGCAGCCCACCGGCAACATGAAAGCCATGTACTGGGGCAACCCGCAGGCATCCGCCTGGTACAAGGAGTTCAACCGGGCCTTGAATCTCTCCGATGGTTACACGGTGATGATTCACTTCATTTATGAGAATGCCAAGGGACAGCGTCTGTGCAACTTCGGCAGCAAGGACGAGGCTCCGTGCAACATGTTCCGCTTCGGTGAACGCGGCGATGCGAACCAACTCGAATGGATGGTCGATGCTCCTACCAGCAGCAACCGCATCAAGCTCTACGCAGGCGGTTTCGAGGCCGGCAAGTGGGGCTCTGTCGCAGTTTCCTACGCCACGGACGGTACAGCCAAGATGTACGGGAATGGTATCCTGACCGACACCAAAGCCGGACAGTATCCCACCGGAGTCCAGTTCCAGGGCTTTGAGTTTGCCAACTCCTGGGGTGATTCCTATCGTTCCGCCTTCGACGGCGCCATTGCATATGTTTCTGTCTGGAGCCGCGTTCTGACGGATGACGAAATCGCGGCCAACGCTTTCAAGGAACCTTCCGGGAACGGCCTTGAGGCTTTCTGGCCCATGAACGAAGGGGAAGGTTTCGTCTTCCATGACAAGACTGGAAAGTATGATGATATCGACCTTCACTACATGACTCGTTGCAACAACGAAGTCAGCTATGTGGACTTTGACTCTACCCCGTATGTAGAGTGGAGAGAGTATCCTGCCCTAAAGGCTGAGTAATCCCCTGTCATGATTGCTTTGCAGGAGACCTGATTCCGGGTCTCCTGTTTTTTTGTACAATCATTGGTTATTCGGAAAAATTTCGTAACTTTGCAGTCCGCCCCCGTGGCGGAGTTTCGCCAATTTGGCTCCCGGAGAGGTGGGTGAGTGGCTGAAACCACCGGTTTGCTAAACCGACGTACGGGTCATTCCGTACCACGAGTTCGAATCTCGTCCTCTCCGCAAAAATCCCTTACAGAGCGTTCTGTGAGGGATTTTTCGTTAAAAGTGGCCCAAAAAATGTCCCAAAAATCAGAAATCTGCGACAAAAAAAGTTGCTCGCAGGCGGGCAACTTTCGGTGAAGAACGAAGAAAGAATAATCAGAGAGATTTCATCTCTTCCAAGAGAGATTGTTCTCTTTCCTTCCGCTCTCTTCTCTCCCGCCGATACTCTTCCCGCGCTTTTTTTCTTTCTTCTTGGACGGCTCGATAGGCTTCTCCGTTCCGGACAATCTCACCGGCTACCCGGTCGATGGTTTCTTCAAGGTTCGCCTTTTTCAGCTGACACTCCCAGACAATGATGACGCTCCATCCTTTTGCCTCCAGCTTACGCCAAACTGCCTGATCCCGCTCCTGGTTCCTCGCGATCTTGGCCCTCCAAAACTCCTTGTTTGTTTCAGGAATATGGCTAGTCGGGCATCCTTTGTGGCCATGCCAGAAGCATCCATGAACAAAAACTACTGATCGATACCTAGGTAACACTATATCGGGTTTCCCTGGGAGTTTTTTATCATTGGTCCTATAGCGGAATCCTAAATGCCAAAGGGCACGACGCAACTTCATTTCCGGCTTAGTAGAAACCGAATGAATTGCGGACATAATCCGATGCCGCTGGATTGGACTGAAACAATCTGTCATTGTTATTGAGGGATTGCATAACAAAGATAGCAGTTTATCCTAAATGGTTCATGTTTTATTGAGCAGAATGAGCCAAACCAAGTCGGCGGTTTGCAAAAACTTTAAACCTCTTTTGAAGTAATTGTTGTATATTTGTAATTATTAAAATGGTTAAGCCATGAGTGACGATAAATACTTACGCTCCATAGAAGACCTGGAGAAATTAGCATGCAATTGGTGGCCGATTGAGGTTCGCGAGGAAGCTCAGAAAATGAGTATCCTTCAGTATTTACTAGACACCCAGGAAAGGTTTATTTCCATTTTGAAATTGGCCAATAAAAAGAAGCCAGAAAAGATTTTCGAGCTTCTTAAGGCTTCATCTTTTGATTACCATCTATTTCTAAAACACCTCATTCTTTTAACTGACCTTGGCGCAGAGCAATTACAACGCATTAACAAGGTTTTCGACTCTCTTTTCCCGGATCACAAACTCGTTTATAAACAGGGAAGAAAAGAAGAGTCATATCTGTTTTCTGCACTCCCGACAAAGGGAGCCCTTAACAACAAAAAACTAAAGATAGATACTCTAGAGCACCTGAAGTCCTCTTCCTATAATGAGGCCCTATGTAAAGACCTAATAATGATGTTGATTTTCGGGGCGTCTTCTACGAACCGCCAAGTAAAGTCTGTCCTTTATAAGTGCAATTGTAACGAATACCTTGGGGACGACACGAAAATTGAGGACTTCGTCAGGAAGAATTATATACGTGTTAGCAGAATTATTGCGGGGAAGGAGTCCAATGACCTGGGTAATAAAGCACAAGAATATGCGATGAACTATCTTTCAAAGAAATTGGGAGATGGTTATCGGCTACAGAGTAACGGCAAATTGCCCGATGTCTCCGAAAACGACGGGAAAACATGGGCGACATTTGACATTCTTGTTGATCGAATTGATGATACGAGCAAATATAAGCCTTACATTGCCGTAGAAGTTTCATTCCAAGAAACGTCAAACAGTGTCGTTGAGAGAAAATCCAAGTTGGCCAGAAACAGATTCGTCCAGGTTTCCGGGCGGCGTAGTTTTGTAGCGTACATTCTAGACGGGATTGGCAATTTCTCGAGGGCTGCTGCCATTCGCACTCTTTGCGAGAACAGCCACTGCACCGTAGCCTATACCCCAGAGGAATTTGATGTGTTGGCGGAGTTTATTCGCAAAAAGCTAGGATGATACGGTTTATAGATTTATTCGCCGGTATCGGTGGTATACGAATAGGAGCGACTGAAGCCCTCAAAGAGTTTGGTATTCAGTCAAGGTGTGTACTCTCAAGTGAAATTGATGAGAACGCATGCCTTACTTATAACCTGAACTTCAATGAAAAGCCCAGTGGCGATATCCGTTGTATTACAGAATCCGAACCATTTGACCTCCTGCTGGGAGGATTCCCTTGCCAACCTTTTTCATACGCGGGCAAACGTATGGGCTTTGGAGACACTCGTGGAACATTGTTCTTTGAGATTGAGCGCTTGTTGGAAAAATACCGCCCCAAGGCTTTCCTTTTGGAGAATGTCCGCGGTCTTTATTCCCATGATGGAGGCCGGACGTTTGAAACTATCATTGGAAAACTCCACGGTCTTGGATACGGCACCTATGACCTATTGTTGAACAGCTCAAACTTTGGTGTGCCGCAGAACCGTGTAAGGCTTTATATTGTTGGGATATTAGGCGCGAATCCAGATATGTCTTTAGCCACTAATCTGGGCGCTGCGGATTCTCACAGCTTTAAGAATGAATATACTCTTTTTGATGACCAGACAATAATCCGTCATACCGTTGGAGATATTCTTGAGAACAATGTAGACGAGAAATACTATTGCTCTGAGGACTTCCAGGAACGTTTACGTAGAGCAACGGGTGGTAACCTCTCTATGCTTCACGGCTACAGAATGATGGATTATCGCGGCGGCCAGTCTCTCCATTCTTGGGATCTCGGCTTGCGCGGTGAATGCTCTCCCGCTGAGCGCAATTTCATGACGCTGCTCATCCAGAATCGTCGCAAGCCAGAATTTGGCCGTCATCAAGACGGGAAAAAACTGAGCTTGGAGCAAATCAAGACATTCTATACTGACGATGATATCTTGGATGTGATTGAAAGCCTAAAGGCAAAGCATTATCTTAAGGAGGAGGGCGGAAAATACAACCCTGTTTGTGGTAACATGTCGTTCGAGGTGTTCAAATTCCTTGACCCGGACAGCATTTCTATCACCTTAACCTCTTCTGATTCAAATCGCCTTGGTGTAATCCAGAACAACCGTGCGCGTCATATTACGCCCCGAGAATGTGCCAGGCTTCAGGGCTTCCCGGACTCCTTCAAACTTCATCCTTTGGACCAATACTCTTATAAGCAGTTCGGTAATTCTGTCTCGGTTCCCGTGATTACCGCCGTCATGAAGGATTTCATTCGATCTAATAGAGAGGTGCTCAGATGGTAGCACCTCTTATTCTTCATTAGGCTGGAGAAGTGTTGCCATAAGTATGACTATATGGAAGACTCGGTCAGCATGACTGAGACTGAAAGATTCCTCTAGTCCATGGCAATAGAGATTCCTGACATTCCAACCGGTTTTCATCGAAAGTATCAGCCTCAAATAGTTGCTGATGTTTTTCTCGAAAACAATTATATCATCATTATCTAGTAGCGTTCCCAAAGCATCACTTGTTGTCCCGGTTTTGTCATTGTCTGTGACAGTATAACCGTTTGATAGGAAAAACACTCGAATAAGGTGCTCGGTTTGAGGCACCAAGATAGATATACTTGTGATATAATCGTGATCCAGATAAGCCGCCACGCCCTTTTCGATTATCAGAATCCGCTTCTCGGATAAATAAGGAACCCGAGAAACAAAGTCCATTATATTGTCTACAGAGAACAGTCCCTCTTCTTGTCCCTTCAAAATGATAATACGAAGCAAGACGCCAAGATATTGCAACACCGTTGAGCAAGCCTGGTCATATCGAGCATTGCTATCGCAAGAATCAGGGCCAACTTCATGAGAAAGGTTTCCATCCGTTCTGAAGTACATATGCCTAAACATGCTGAGGCTATCCGTTTCATTCAGGTACTTACGAGCATATTCGTTGATGAAACTATCATCGGGGACAAACCTAAGGGAAAAAATAGAAAGGGCTTCGTCCACGGAAAAGCCATCTGTCATTGATTTGTATTCTTTATCAATCAAATCATTGGGCACGCTGAAGTTGAACGACGTTTGGCCCATTTCGTTCTTTATATAGGGTGTTAAGTTGTGATTCATTTTTGATTGTATGATGTCAGCTAGCTTGGCTCAATATCCGCACTCGTTTGGCGGCAAGGTTCTCCGGGAGCGTTTTGCGTTCCCAGGCCTTGACGTCTGCAATGCGGTTGTGTTCAA
>JAFUDV010000067.1 GCA_017464245.1 Bacteroidales bacterium
CAAGACCCGGGAGGATGTCCTGCGCAAAGTTGGGAAAGGCATCCTCATCACAGGATTCAACGGCGGCAATTCCAACACTTCCACCGGCGATTTCTCCTACGGGATCGAAGGATTCGCCTTCGAGGACGGCCGCATCACCCATCCGGTTCGGGAAATGCTCGTGACGGGCAATTTCATCGACCTGTGGAACAATCTGACGGACATCGCCGACGACGCCCGTTTGTGTATGTCCAAATTAATCCCGACCTTAGCGTTCCGAAACATAGATTGCAACGGATGAAAATCGAGAAGAACAAAGTCGTCGTCCTGACCTACGACCTCACGGTGGACGGAAACGTGGTGGACCGCGCCACGGAGGAAACGCCCCTGGACTACATCCAGGGCATGCACATGCTCATTCCCAAGTTCGAAGAGGCCCTGGAAGGGCTGGAGGAGGGCGACGGATTCGCCTTCACCCTGACTCCCGGGGAGGGCTACGGTCCCTATGACGACAAACGCCTCATCCGGCTGCCCAAGAGCGCCTTCACCATCCAGGGCGAGGTGCGCGAGGACCTGATGCAGGTGGGCCGGATCCTGCCCATGGTGGGCGCCGACGGATCCATCGTCAACGCCACCGTCACCGAGGTGAAAGAGGACGGCGTCCTGATGGACTTCAACCACCCCATGGCCGGGAAGGTCCTGCATTTCGAGGGGAAAGTGCTTTCCGTCCGGGACGCCACCGAGAAGGAGCTCACCGAAGGGCTCCACGGGGAATTCCTTCCGCCCGAAGAACATCACTGCTGCCACGGGAAAGGCAAGGGGCACTGCCATCACCATCACGGCGAGGGACATTGCCACGAACACGGCGACGGCGAATGCTGCGGCCACGGGCAATGCCACCACGGAGAAGAGTAGGTGAAGACGGCCGTCGTCATACTGAACTGGAACACAAAGGAATTCCTGCACCGGTTCCTCCCGGGGCTCATCGCCTCCACGGAAGGGCTGGATGCGGAAGTCATCGTGGCCGACAGCGCCTCCACCGACGGGTCCCTGGAACTGCTCGCGGAGGAGTTCCCGGCCATCCGCCGGATTCCCCTGGACGGAAACCATGGCTTCACCGGCGGCTACAACCGCGCCCTGGCACAGGTGGAGGCCGATTATTTCGTGCTGATCAACTCGGACATCGAAGTTCCGTCCGGCTGGCTGAAGCCCCTCGTGGACTGGATGGACGCGCATCCGGAATGCGGCGCCTGCGGTCCCAAGCTCCTCTCTTACGATCGCCGGGACCGGTTCGAATACGCCGGTGCGGCCGGCGGCCTCCTGGACCGCTACGGTTACCCGTTCTGCCGGGGCCGCATCCTCCAGAAGCGCGAAAAGGATGAGGGGCAATACGATACGCCGGAGGATGTCTTCTGGGTGAGCGGAGCCTGCCTGATGGTCCGGAGCTCCCTGTGGAAGGCGTTCGGCGGCCTGGACGACCGGTTCTTCGCCCACATGGAGGAGATCGACCTGTGCTGGCGGCTGCAACTCGCCGGCTACAAGGTGACGGTCGTTCCGGAATCGTACGTGTACCATATCGGCGGAGGCACCCTCTCCAACGAATCCCCCTTCAAGCTCCGGCTCAATTTCCGGAACAACCTCCTGTTGCTGGAGAACAACCTGGCCCGGTCGTTCCGGGCACAGGGGCTTTCCGTAGAGCGGGCGCAGGGAAAGGCCCGCCGTCGCATCCTCGTCCGGATGCTCCTGGACGGATGCTCCGCCTGCACCTACTTGATTACCAAACGCTGGGCCTTCTACAAGGCCGTGGTCCAGGCCCACGCCGAATACCGCCGCCTGCGGTGCAAGCCCACCCGCGAGGAGCTCGCGTCCCAGGGGCCTGCGGTCATCCGCGGCTGGTACCGCGGCTGGATCGTACCCAAAGGACTTTTCTGACATGAAGCAACTACGATACGAGACCGTCCTGTTCGACCTGGACGGAACCCTGCTGGACACGCTGGAGGATCTCGGCGAGGCCGTGAACCACGCCCTCTCGATCCGGGGCTTCCCGACACATGCCACCAAGGCTTACCGGCAGAAAGTCGGACACGGAGTACGGAATCTCGTAAAGGTCTCGCTTCCGGAAGCGCTCCAGGACGACGATCAGATCATCGACGCCAGCCTGGCGGATTTCACGGCCTGGTACACGGCCCATATCGACGTCCACACCCGCCCCTATCCGGGTATGCAGGAGCTCCTGAACCGGCTCCATCAGCGGAACGTCAAACTTGCCATTGCGTCCAACAAATTCCAGGAAGGAACGGAGCGGCTGGTGGGCGAGTTCTTCCCCGGAATCCCCTTCGTGGCCGTTTTGGGCAACCGCCCCGGCTATCCGCTCAAGCCGGATCCGGAAATCGTGGGCGAAGTGCTCCGCCGCACGGGTTCCGCCGCCTCGTCCGCCATCCTGGTCGGCGATTCCGCGACGGACATGCTCACCGCCCGCAACGGCGGCATCCGGAGCATCGCCGTCACCTGGGGCTACCGTCCGATGGTTTCCACCGCCGAATACCCGGCAGTCGCCTCCGCGGAGGAACTGGAATCGCTTCTGCTTGGCTGATCCGGCAGGAAAGGGCATAAAAAACGGGGCCACCGGAAAGGTGGTCCCGCTTTATCTTGCAGAGGTGCTTACTGCTCTTCCTTGAGCCGGAGCTGCTGGACGTACACGGCCTTCTGATGAGCAATGCGATTCTTCACGGAAGGCTTCTCGAAGTTCTTGCGGGCGCGCAGCTCGCGGATGGCTCCGGTCTTTTCGAATTTGCGCTTGAATTTCTTCAGGGCTCTCTCGATGTTTTCTCCTTCCTTAATCGGGACAATGATCATGCTTTTACACCTCCTTTTTTCATTGGGACTGCAAAGGTAGCAATAATTTACAAATCTGCAAGCACCTGCACAAACTTTTCCATTCCCTTGGAGGCCACGTCCTTGATGTGGGTGATGCGGGGGTCATGGGCGGGAACGTCCTTGGGGTCGATGATGTAGATGGGCGTGCCGGCAGCGGCATAGCGGTACAGTCCGGCGGCGGGATAGACCTGCAGGGAGGTGCCCACGATCAGGAGGATATCGGCCTTCTCCACGAGGGTGATGGCCTTCTCGATGTTCGGGACGGCCTCACCGAAAAAGACGATGTGCGGACGGAGCTGGCTGCCGTTCGGGGCCTTGTCGCCCAGCACGACCCGGTCATAGCCGATGTCGATGACCTCGTCCGTCCGGTAGGTATCCTCGTAGAGGCCGTTTTCGGGACGGACCTTGGTCAGTTCGCCATGCAGGTGGAGCACCCGCGTGGAGCCGGCCCGTTCGTGGAGGTTGTCCACGTTCTGCGTGACCACATCGACAGTGTAGTCTTTCTCCAGGTCCGCGATAGCGACGTGGGCAGCGTTGGGCTTCGCATCCTTCAGCTGGGCGCGGCGCTGGTTGTAGAAATCCAGCACCAGCTTGCGGTTGCGGTACCAGCCCTCGATGGAGGCGACGTCATTCACGTCATACTGCTCCCACAGTCCGCCCGTATCGCGGAAAGTGGCGAAACCGCTTTCGGCGCTCACTCCGGCGCCGGTCAGGACGACGATCTTCTTTCTCATGTCATTCCGGTATTTCAAAATAGTACTTCTTGATCCAGTATTCGAACAGCGGGTCCAGGAACTCCGGCCGGTCCTCGTCGTCGAAAGTGAGGATCTCCTTCTTCATCAGGGCATCCTTCACCCGCTTGACATTGGCCGACGAGTTCAGGCCGTATTTTCGGATGACTTCGGAGGCGCTGAAGCGGGTATTCCCTTCCACCGTGGCTCGGAGCAGGCTCACCTGGAAGGTCGTCAGGCCGTTCATCATGGCCCGGAACCGGGGCTCGTGGACGGAAATCAGGCACGAAAGGGCGTCCACCAGCACCGGCTCCATGATGTATCCCTTGGACATGGAGTTGCAGATGGATGCGAAATGGTTGATGTACCAGAAGTTGTTCTTGAACAGGCGGCAGGCCCCGATGAGGAGGTCCTTGTCCAGCACCTTTCCGCCGGCGAGGAATCCCTTGACCACATGGTCCGCGATCTCCCGTTCGTCGGCCTGGGAAAGGCGCACCCGGGTGACGCGGCGGTGGAACAGGCGGCTGGACTCGAAGATTTCCTTCATCGCGTTCACCATGGACCCGCAGAAGAGGAAGGAGAAGCCCTTGTGGCCCTGTTCCGCCTCTTCCCGGATGACTTCGTCCAGCGGGCGCAGGATGCGGTCACCGTCCTCGGTGAAGTTTACGTTCTGGAACTCGTCGATGATCAGCAGCATGGGTGAACTCCGTTCCTGCGCGAGGAGGAACGGCAGGCGGAGGACGGCCTTCACATCGTCCTCATCCAGGTCCCAGCCCCGGGACAGAAGTTCGTCCCGGTCCGCGAAGGCATTGCGGTCAAACACGAAGTGGGTGCCGCCGAGATACCGTTCCACGACCCTCGCATACTCGTCGGGCGTGGAAGCGACCATCCGGATGACCGTGGACCCGTACCGCAGCAGGAACTCGTCCACGGTGCGGATGTTCAGGACGGAGAACTGGCCCACGGTGAACACCTTGGTGGAGAAGCGCATCGAGAACAGCGCCTGCTGGACGAGGGACGTCTTGCCGGCACGCGGCGGTTCGATGAGCACGGCATGCTCCCCCTGCGAGAGGAGGTTGGAAAGGATCGTGCAATCGCTCTTCCGGCCGATGAAGTCCTTGCCGGTCACGAATTTGTCATACGGAAACGGTGTGTCCATATTACGTAACTTGATTGTTACAAAGATAGGAAATCTTTCCGAACAACGGACGGCGAACACAAAAAACATTATCTTTGTACATTGGAATGAAAGGTCTGCGCATCCTGAGGAACTTCGTGCTGGGTCTCATCGGCCTGGTACTGGTCATCCTTGTCGCGCTGCAGGTGGTCCTGCGGCCGAAGGTCCTCACGGGCATCGTCAACGACGTCGCGGAGAGCTATGTGGACGGAGGCGGGATCGTGTTCTCGAAGGTCCGGGCGTCCGTCATCAAGGATTTCCCCTGGCTGAACTTCACGGTCGAAGACGGTGCGATCACCTATCCGCACGAACGGTTTGCACAGTACGACTCCACTTTCGTGGAGAAGGGCCGTTTTCCGCTGCTGCAGGCAGGGCGGGCGCCGGAGCGGGACACGTTGCTGTCCTTCCGTACGCTGTCGGCCTCCCTCAATCTTGTCAATTATCTGCGGAAGACCAGCTATGACATCCGCCGGGTGGAGCTGGACCGTCCCCGCATCTTCGCCCACCAGTATGACAGCACCGCCGCCAACTGGGACATCCTCGTGCTGGGGAATCCGGACGACACGACCTCCTCTCCCCTTCCACCCATCCGCCTGCACAAGGTCCACTTGACCGGCCGGCCATACGTGGTCTATACAAACCAGCAGGACACGCTGTTCGGGCTGGTCCGGATGAAGCAGGTGTCGATGGACGGTAAACTGGACACGGAGAATATCCCGGGAACGAAGGTCAAGTTCCTCGCGGACAGCCTGTTCCTCAGCGGGAGACTGCCGGCCGACACCGTATCCATGGGTCTGGACCGCCTGGAGCTGGAAGCCCGGGACCGCAAGGTGGACCTGAAGGCCGACGCCAAGGCTTTCCTCGCCACCCGTTCCGCCGGACGGCTGCGCATTCCCCTCCACCTGGAGGCCGGCGCCGCCTTCCCCGACCGGAAGGACGGCAACCTGGAAGTGCAGGTGGACCGCCTGGGACTGCGGGTCGCCACGATCGACCTGAAAGGAAACGGGGATGTCGTCTTCGGGAAGGATTCCACGGACATCCGGGCCGACGCCGCCATCGAGAAATGCCCCCTGGGCAGCCTCCTGACCGAATACGAAGCCAATTTCCCCCTCCTGCAGATAGTCCGGACCGACGCCGTCCTGGACCTTGCCGCCCACTGTGACGGCGTGCTGGCCAAGGGCCGGCTTCCCCGCATCCAGGCGCATCTGCAGGTGCCCGACTCCTACCTGGACTATGAAGGGCTGGGCCGGCGAGGCCGGCTGTCGCTGGACGTCACCGCCAACACGGACGAAGACCTGAAGCTGGACCTGGACCTCGGCCGGGTGCTGGTGGACATCGTCGGCGCCCGCCTGGACCTCAAGGGCACGGCGGCGGACGTGACGGGCGAGGATCCGTTCTTCGCCCTGGACGGACAGGTCCGCGCCCGCGTGGACTCGCTCACCCGCGCATTCACGGCAGAGAGGGGCATTACGGGCACCGGATCGCTCACGGCCTCCCTCCATGGGCAGGCCCGGCTGTCCCAACTGGCCCTCCCCCGCATCGGCGAGGCCGACATCAAAGGCAACGCCGTCATCCGCGACCTCCGCGTGGATGACACGCAGGACCGCCTGAGAGCCTTCGTGCAGCGTGCGGACCTGGTGCTGGAGACCAAGGGGAACCGGATCGACGACAACATGCGGCGAGGGGCGCGGGTGCTGGCGCTGGACGCCACCCTGGACACGCTTTCCGCCACTTACAAGGAAGGGACGTTCATCCGCGGCCGGAGCATCCGGCTCCTGGCCCAGAACTCCGCCGCCCTCCTCAAGGGCGGGAAGGAACTGACGCCGCTGATGGGCGTCCTGAAGGCTGCCTCCCTGTCCATGAAGGACGACGACGGGCTTTCCGCGGGCGTCCGGGACAATACCGAAACCTTCCGCATCACGCCATCCACCAAGGACTTCCGGTCCCCGAAGCTGAACCTGACGAGCCATAGCGCCGGCCTGCGCGTGCGCAGCGGATCCGACGGAGCCCTCCTGCGGAACCTGAAATTCGACATCACGGCCAGCAGGCACCAGACCGGAACGCGGATGCAGGACCGCCGGGCCCATGTGCTGGATTCCCTGAAGGCGGTCTATCCGGGCGTACCCAGGGACTCCCTCCTCATCAAGTATCGGCAGAACCGGCCCCGCCGGGCGCTTCCCGCCTGGATGCAGGAGGCCGATTTCCGCAAGAAAGACATCCGGATCAGCCTGTCCGACGCCTTGAAACAGTACTACCAGGACTGGGACTTCTCCGGGAACGTCTCCGCCCAGGAAGCCCGGATCCTGTACCCGGCCTTCCCGCTCCGGACGCAGGTGAGGGACCTGCGGGGCACCGTGACCAACGACCGGATCGACCTGCAGAACGTCACCGTCACGGCCGGCGGGTCCGACCTGACGGCCAAAGGCTCGCTGGGGAACCTCCGCCGGTCCATCCTCCGGCGCGGCATCCTGGACCTGGACGCGCTGGTCACCTCCGACTTCCTGGATGCCAACGAACTGATGCGGGCTTACGCCTACTATCGGACCTATGAGCCGGAAAAGACGATGGAACGTGCCAGCGACGAAGCCATCGAGAAAGCCATGGAGACGGCCGACCTCCCGGACAGCACCCTCTCCCGCCTGCTGGTCGTTCCGGCGAACCTGGACGCAAAAGTCACGCTGGAGGCCAGCGGAATCCGGTACGACAGCCTGGAAGTGACCTGGGCCGCGGCCGACATCGCCATGAAGCAGCGCACGCTGCAGGTCACCAACGCCCTGGCGGCGTCCAACATGGGCGACATCTATTTCGAGGGCTTCTACTCCACCAGGAGCAAGAAGGACATCAAGGCCGGATTCGACCTGAACCTCGTGGACATCACCGCGGAGAAGGTGATCACCCTGTTCCCGGCGGTGGATACGCTGATGCCCATGCTGCGTTCCTTCGCGGGGGACCTGGACTGCGAGCTCGCCGCCACCTCCGACGTGGACACGCTCATGAACCTGGTGCTCCCTTCCATCGACGGCGTCATGCGCATCACGGGAAAGGACCTGTCCATCGCGGGCGACAGCAAGGAGTTCCAGAAGATCGCCAAATACCTGCTGTTCAAGAACAAGGGCGGGGCCAACGTGGACCGGATGGCCGTTACCGGCATGGTCCGGGACAATGTGCTGGAGGTCTTCCCCTTCGTGCTGGACGTGGACCGGTACGTCCTGGCCGCCAGCGGCCTGCAGCACCTGGACGAGTCGTTCAACTACCACCTGTCGGTCATCAAGTCCCCGCTGCTCGTGAAGTTCGGGATCAATGTCTGGGGAGACGACTTCGACCACATCAAGTACGGACTGGGCAAGGCCCGGTACCGGAACGTCAACGTCCCGGTGTTCACCAAGCAGCTGGACACCGTACAGTATAGTCTCCTGGCCTCCATCCACAACATCTTCGAGCTGGGGGTGGAGAAGGCCATCGCGGAGAACAACGCCCAGCGCTACATCCAGGACCGCATGGACGAGACGGGTTACACGGCGGCCGACACGCTCGCCGCACCGGCCAGCGTGAAAGACTCCGTCGCCGTCATGTCCCGCCGCTTCGAGGAAGCCGCCGTGGAGCCGGACCGGGAAACCTTGAAGGAAGAGGTCCTGGAGGCCATCGGGAAATCTCCCGCAAAGAAAGAAGAAAATGAATAGCTTCGAGTACATCGAGGTATCCGTCCGCCTGGAGCCCTTCTCCGAAGAGACGGCCGAGATGCTGATGGCGGACCTCGCCGAACTGCCGTACGACTCGTTCCTGACGGAGGAGCCTTTCCTGAAGGCCTACATTCCGCTTTCGGAATACCGGCCGGGCGACCTGAAAGTCGTCCTCAGCGGGTATGCCGACGTGGCCGGCTTCGAGGCCGTCCCCATCCAGGGCCAGAACTGGAACAAGGAGTGGGAAAGCCGCTTCGAGCCCATCGTCGTGGACAGGGTCGTCACGATCAAGGCCGGCTTCAACGAGAATGTTCCCCGCACGCGGTTCAACATCTGGATCGATCCGGAAATGGCCTTCGGCACCGGCTCGCACCACACGACCTACATGATGATGCAGCGGATGCTGGGCATCGAGGACCTCATCAAGGGGCATGTGGTGCTGGACATGGGCTGCGGCACCGCCATCCTGGGCATCCTCGCCGCGAAGATGGGCGCCCGGAAGGTCTTCGCGGTCGATATCGACGCGGTCGCCGCCCGCTCCGCCTGGGGCAACGCCCGCTGGAACCGGGTAGGCACCCGCGTGGAAACCGCCTGCGGCGACGCCTCCCTCCTCCAGATGGGCTCATATGACGTCATTCTGGCGAACATCCACCGCAACATCCTGCTGGAGGACATGCCCACCTACGTGCGTTCCCTGCGGCATGGCGGCCGCCTCCTGATGAGCGGCTTCTACGAGGCCGACATCCCCGCCCTGCAGGAGCGCGCCGCCTCCCTCGGCCTCACCTTCGTCGGCCAAACCCTGCGGGATGACTGGGCCTGCGTGGAGTTCGCGAAAAATTGACTATCTTTGCATCCTCACTCATGCGGGAGTGTTGGAATTGGTAGACAACCCAGACTTAGGATCTGGTGCCGCAAGGCGTGGGGGTTCGAGTCCCCCCTTCCGCACAACACTACTTACGATGAAAACCCCGGCAATCTTCCAAGACTGTCGGGGGTTGCATTATGCCGAAGATGCCGAATGTACCAGGCTAAACGTTCTTCCCCAGTTCAAACGCATCCTGAAGTTTAGGGTTTCCGCTGATTTCCCGCGCTCTTCGCACCTTCTGCGAACTGTTCCGCCAGGGCATGGCTGTTGGAACCCGGACGCTACCACTCGACAAGCCAGCGTTCCAGTTCCGTCTTCCACTCTCGGCTGTAATGGAACCAGGGTCCTTCGCACCAGCCATGACCTCCGGTAGGATAGATGTGTAGCACAGATGGGATCTTTCGGGCCTGCAATTCCTTGAAGTACATGATGCTGTCGTCGAAAGGAACAATCTGATCGTCGGCACTGCATGCGATGAATGCCCGGGGCGTGTCCGGCTTGATCTGTTCGAGTACGGAATACTTTCTAATCAACTCTTCAGAAGCATCCGGACCGAACATGATGTTGTTTTCGAAATCGTTCATCGTCGTGAACGGATAAAGAAGGATCTGGAAATCAGGCCTGTTCTCCCGGGAAGTAAACTGCACGGCAGTTTGAATGGCCAGATTGCCACCCGCCGAACAGCCCATTACGCCTACCCTCTCCGGATTTACCCCCCAGTCCTCGGTATGCTTCCGCATGATCTTGACTGCTTCCTGGACATCGCTCAGCGTGGTCTCAAAATGACCGTTCGGCATTCTATATTTCAAGACAGCCAGGGTGACACCGATGTAATTGAACCAGGGAGCGAGTCCGGTGCCCTCCTTTTCTATTTCCAGATAGTAGTATCCGCCCCCGGGGCAGGCGATAATCACTGTTCCGTTAGGCCGAAACGCCGGGAAAACCCACAGTTCCGGTTTGGAAACGTTGTCGACACTCCTCGGAGAAGGATGTCCCTCCTCCGTAACGATGCCGTCGTCGTTAGGGGCTCTGTCCGGCCAAAGCAGGATGATGATTGGGGAGCCCATCTGGGCGAAGGCTGGAAATGCGGCCACGGCCAGCAGGAGAATAATCAGAATCCTTTTCATTGATAGCGAAGCTCCTTGGTTTCCGTGTCACGCGAAAAATGGCGGAAGAAGTCCCAGATGAGCCGGGCGGCGGGCTTGAAATTCCAATGCCCATAATGGTCGATGACCATCAGGCGGATCATGGGTTTCTCATCCTTATAGAGCTGGCCGAACTCGATGGTGATGTCCTCGCTCTTGCCCGTGTGAATCTGCTTCCTGTCCCGAAGCGCGAAGCCGAAGGTCGGATCCACGCTGAAATCCAGGTCGCCCGTCACGGGCATGTCGTTGACCGTCTCATAGATCCGCCAGACATTGAGGTAGGGACTTCCTTCCCAGTTGTCTTGATCGAAGAACCGGATCGTATCATCGTGAGTGCCTACAACGGAACAATAACCGACTTCCACGTGCCCCCGTTTCTGAATGGCTTCATTCATCAACGGTTCAGAGCCATAGGCATAGTAACCGAGTCCATTCCCGGAGAAAATGCCTCCGGAATGGCCGGCAACGGCAGCAAAGAGGTGTGATTTGCGGACACCAAGCATATTGCTGGTCATGGCGCCGGCAGACAATCCTTCCGCATAGATCCTCGATCCATCAATCTGGGGATACTTCTGCAGCAGGACGCTGATGACCGCTTCAATGCCGTCAAGGCCCATGGGGACGTATCCGTTTCCGCCCTGCCATTCCATCTCCACGACCATGAATCCCTCTTCCGCGGCCAATTCCGGGAAGCCGGACGTTTCGCTCTGCGTACGGGGGTCATTGCCGTGGCCATGGAGAAGGACGACCAGGGGAACCGTACCCGGGGCGGCATCCTGCGCCTGCTTGGGAATGTACTCGTACCAGAGATACTTGTCCGGATTTTCCGGCCGGGAAGGGGCATTCATATCCACCAGGGGATACTCCACAACATTGCGCTGGATCCCCAGCTTGTCGAATACGGGGATGGAGACCAGTTCAAAGTTTTTCACGCCTTCCGGGTTGTCGATTCCCCGGCTCATGTAGAAAGTACGGAAGAGATTGTTATACCGATAGTTGGCACTCAGCACATCATCCCACGCCTGGGCGAAGAGCATCTCCAGAGAAGCCTTCCTGTCCGTGTTGATGACGACTTTCTGAAGAGGGTCAGCCGGAGCAGCATCGCTCGCTGCCTGATAAGGTTTCGCCGCCTTTGCGGCATTCTTCCCGCCGATGAATGCAGGTACCGGAAACTTACAGACTTTCCCGGGTTCGCCATCAATCGTAACGATTCCGGCAATGACACCCGTAAGGTCCGTCGCGGCCAACTGTCGATTCACGAAAGTCGCCCCGGAACCGATTCCGACGACCTTGACATTTGTCGGGGCACCTCCCATGCCGATCAACCGCGTAAAGGCCTCCAAGTCCTGATCCTGCCACTTGTCCGAAGCGGGATTGACGACCATGATCCGGCCGCCGTATTCCTGGATGATGTCGGTCAGATTCAGCCTCCGGGCAATTTCAAGGGCCTGTTTGTTGTCCAGCCGGCCGTCCGGGAAGATATAAAAGGCAGGCCCATATCCGGCGCGGGAATGGACGTTGCGCTCCGGCACCATGTTGTAATTGAGGACGGAAGTCCCCTCCAGGGCCGAAAACTCATTGGCGGGACCTTGAGGACGCATCATCCACGGCTGGGCAGCCGCAAGAAAACCGACGAGGGCTGATGCGGCTGCCGTCAACAATTTCTTCTTCATATATCTTGGAAATCAAATCTGACTGTTCGCCTTGATCAGGTCGGCGATGCTGACGTTCGGATTGCGGTAGCGGGCATTCCGGTTCGGCTCCTCCGGCTCCGGAGGGGTCGGGATGATGGAGATGGCCTTCTGCGGGCAGTTGTGGACGCAGGCGAGGCAGTTTTCGCACTCCCCTTCGGCGACGGAATGGCCGTCGACTACCTTCCAGGAACCGTGCGGGCATACAGAAGTGCAGACGCCGCATCCGACGCAGGCGTCTGTGGAGAAAACGATTTTTTCGGAACGGGTGACCGTAGGCCGCTTACGGTCACGCCCGGAGGAACGGTAATACCCCTCGCAGATCATCCTGTCCATCTCGGTGACCGGAAGGATATAATTCTCGCGCTTGTCAATGGCGGCGAGGACGGCTGCGATTTTCTCGGGAATCAGCTGATTCTTCGGGTCCGCCATTTCCCTGGCCGCGTCAAAATACGGCAGGTAGGTATCGACCATTTGGATCGTATTGATGTAATTCATCTGGAAACCGTTCTCCTTGGCCAGATTGTCCACGAACTCCGGGAAGATCGTGCTATGGGCGCCGAAAGTGCCGACGGTGAAGAAATAATCGGCCTTGAACGTGGAACGGGCGATGAAGTCCTGCACGATTGCCGGCGGGATGAAGCAGTAGACCGGACAGACGAAGCCGATTTCTTCCGCCTCATAAACAGGATTCTCATTGTGGATTTCCTGCGAGATGCTCAGCAGCGTGCCCTCTTCTCCGGCGATCTGGCGGGAAACATAAAGGCTGTTGCCGGTGGCGGAGAAGTAGAAGATCAGCCGTTTGATCTTCTTTTCATTCTTGGTGTTTCCGCAGGCGGGAAGGGTAGGCATGCAGGTCGCAAGCATGCCGAGGCCCAACACCTTGAGGGCATTTCTCCGATTGATGGGGCGATTGATATCCATACTGGTTTGATTTTTACAAAAATAGCGTGTTTCATCTGAAACGGCATAACCCATTTTTGTCCATTATTAACCAATTTCGCAGATAATCATTATATTTGTCCAACTTGCAGAGACTTATACGTATGAAAAAGGTTTTACGCATAACCAATCCGAATGACTATGCGGCTTATGTCAACGCTCCCCCGCTTCATCCGCTTGTATGCATCCTCCGTTATGAAGAACTGGGGCTCTTCCGCCGGAGCCTGAACCTGTACAGCGTGTATGGACTGTTCATCCAGGACGAGTTTGTCAAGGGCATTTCCTATGGAATGAGGACCTATAAGACCAACGGTCCTTCCATCATTGCGGTGGCACCGGGGCAGATTGGAGGCGTGGAAGACAACGGAGAACTGATATCCCGAAAGGGATGGGTTCTCCTTTGGTCTCCGGAATTGATGCAAGGAACCGCCTGGGGGAAAAAGATGGAAGAATACGGTTTCTTTTCCTACTTCTCCAGCAACTCGCTGGAGATGACTCCTGCGGAATGGGACCGGATCTCCCTGCTGATCGGTCAGATGCGTAACGAACTGCAGGACCATGATGACAGCCCCGCCCTACGGGGTGTACTCCAAGGCTATCTCCATGTGATCCTCGAGTATTGCAACCGCATCTATCTGCGACAGACCTCGTTCGGTGACAAAGATTCATCCGACATGCTCAAGCGCTTCAATCAACTGCTCCTCGACTATTATGCGGAGAACAAGCAGTCGGGCCTAGGGGTCCCATCCGTCCAATACTGTGCGTCAGAACTGGCGTATTCTCCCCGCTATCTGGGCGACATGATACATAAGGCTACAGGCGGTACGGCCATCGGCTACATCCATTCTTTCGTGGTTGAAAGGGGGAAAAGCCTCCTGATGCACGGACACAATGTCAGCGAAACGGCCCATTTGCTGGGCTTCGGATACACGCACCACTTCAACCGGATCTTCAAGAAAGTCACAGGCCTCACCCCTTCGGAATTCCTGGCGAAATAGGCGTTCACGTGTCCAAAGAACACGGAAAGCGAGTCTCGCCAATCCGTTCTACATCTACCTGAATACCAATAAGATAAACCTCAAATAAGTCATCCAGAAAAGTTAGATATAAGTTAACAACCCCGTACCTTAATACAGGGGGCTCTGCCCCCTCATACACCCCCGCGGCCTGTTCGCCTTTCCGTATTTGCCTCCTTCGTCGTCAAATACCCGGCCCGGCCGGGCGCCTGATGGCGCCTTCGCTTCGCTCCAGGTGCTTCGGTTCAGTGTCGGTGCAGTGCTGAGGCCGTGTTATTTGTGCTTCTCACTGGGGTCTGCGGGTAATGGTTTTGTAATTCATTGACTGACTGCACATTGCGATTTTTCAATCCGCAGACCATCCTTTTTTCTAGCGGGTCTGCTGATGTGTGTTTATGAATCACTTGGCTATCAGTTCGTTACAATTCGACCTTCCGCAGGCCTTTGGTTAACCCATTTCCGGACCAGAAAACAGGATTGGCACCGAACCACCCGCAAGGTTCTATAAATCAATCATTTACAAATTGAAAAGTTCCAAACCTTCGGTTTTTTCAAAGGGGTTGGAACCACGACTTTTCGTAACTACTCAGGTACCCTAGCCATAGGCTGTAGGCCCTGACCACCTGTCAATGATGATTCAAACAATGATACTATGCTTGGGCAAGGGTCGTAATGACCCGAAGGACCTCGAAGGGGTTCTGCCCGTTCTTGACCGC
>JAFUDV010000068.1 GCA_017464245.1 Bacteroidales bacterium
GTACGGGCTTCTCAAGACGGATGCCCCCGAACTGGCGGAAAAAGTAAAATCGCTTCTGAAAGATACGGTCTCGCATCCCGATACGGGATCCGGCGCTCCAACGACACTTGAAAGGGAGTCTTCCGGACTCTGGCAACGCACAGACGCGCCGGGCCAGGTCATCACCTCTTTTGTCCACGAAGATAAGGTTACCATCATCTCCATAGGGGCGAAGGAAATTGCTCTTCAAAATGTGAATCTGGAATCCTACTCCAAGGAGGATGAACAATCCGTCATGGGGCAGATGGCAGCCAACCGGGGAAAAGACGGCGAGCCCAAGGTGGGCATCTTCTGGTACAACCGTGCGACGAACCAGTTGTTCGGCGTGGTGTCACACCGTGTCAGCGACTACACGAAGGCCAATGCTTCCGATGGTAGGATCACCTGCTCCGAGATGCACGAGGATGTGTGGAAAAAGGAATTCCGCATCCAGCGATACCAGCACGGCGGACAAGGACCATTCATCGGTGCTTATCAGGATAAGCCCCGCGGCAGGGTGTTCTATCATATGGAAGACGGGACTTTCGAGGTCGCTGTCGGTAAATGGATTGAGGACTACCCGCAAGCCTACCAGCTCATTTTGGAAGAGTTCAACTTGCCGTCGGAAAAAACGAAGGCCATGTACGCTGTCCACTGGGACATCGGACAATCTTGGCGTTGAAAAAGTCTCCAACCTGGTTTTGCGGATAGCCCTATTTCCTTACTATTATGGGCCGCGGAAGATCGGCGGCATGGTGTGCGTGATGCCGGGCGTGACCATCGGCGCGGGCTCCGTCATCGGCGGCGGGTCCGTCGTCATCAGCGACATCCCGGCGGGCGTCCTGGCAGCCGGCAATCCCTGCCGTGTGATCCGGAAGATCATCCCGGAGGACCGGGACCGGTATGTCAGATAACCGGAAAAGTGTTATCTTTGCATCGATTTAATCTGTCACTATGGAATTCACTGCAAAACAGCTGGCGAACGTGCTCCGCGGCACCGTGGACGGGGACGAGAACGCCTCCGCCACCAAGTTCGCGAAGATCGAGCACGGGAAGCCCGGAACGCTGAGTTTCTTCGCCAATCCCAAATACGAGCAGTACGTCTATACCAGCCAGGCATCCATCATCCTGGTGGACAAGGCTTTCGAGCCCAAGCAGCCCGTCAGTGCGACACTCGTCCGCGTGGACAACGCTTATGCCGCCATCACCGAGCTCCTGAAATATGTCTCCGACAAGCAGAAGAAGGCGCGCCGCCACCGGAGCCTGCGGGCCCGTTGGTTCTGGACGACGAAGTTCGGCAAGCGCGTGTATCTCGGCGCCTTCTCCTTCGTGGGGCACCATACCGTCATCGGCGACGATACCCAGATCTACGAGAACGTGTACATCGGCGACGACTGCAAGATCGGCAAGGGATGCATCCTCTATCCCGGCGTCCGGGTGTATGCGGGGACGGTCATCGGCGACCGGACCATCCTGCATGCCGGGTGTGTGATCGGCGGCGACGGCTTCGGCAACGCACCCCGGGAGGACGGCAGCTGGGAGAAGATCGAGCACCTGGGGAACGTCATCATCGGCAGCGATGTGGAGATCGGCTGCAATACCACCGTGGACCGCGCCCAGATGGAATCCACTGTCATCGGCGATGGTGTCCGGATCGACAACCTGTGCCAGATCGCCCACAACGTGGTGATCGGCGACCATACGGTCATGGCGGCCCAGGTGGGCATCGCCGGTTCCACGACGATCGGCAAATACTGCATCATCGCGGGGCAGGTGGGCATCGCGGGCCATCTCAAGATCGCGGACCATACCACCCTGCTGGCGCAGGCCGGCGTCATCGGCAACATCCGGAAGGAGGGACAGACCCTCCTGGGGTCTCCGTGCATCGAGCCGCGCACCTACATGAAAGCCTACGCCAAGTTCCGCCAGAGCGGTGCGGAGTAGCCCCATTTTGCGGAATACCGGATTTTTGCTTACCTTTGTAAACTTGCAAGAAGTTTTACGAAGATAAGCGCTGATGCCCTGTAACCAGCATACCGTCAAGAAAACCTACTATTTCGAGGGAAAGGGTCTCCACACCGGGACGTATTCCCATATGAAGCTGATGCCCGCCCCTGCGGGCCACGGCGTCAAGTTCCGCCGGAGCGACCTCCGTACCAAGCCGGTCATCGAAGCCCTCGCCGAGAACGTCACCAACACCGCCCGGAGCACCACCATCTCGCACAACGAGGCCGTGGCGGTCACCATCGAGCATATCATGTCGGCCCTGACGGGCCTGGGCGTGGACAATGCGCTCATCGAACTGGACAACATCGAGGTCCCCATCCTGGACGGCAGCGCCCGCCCCTACGTGGAGGCCATCCTCCAGGACGGTCTGAAGGACCAGGGTGTTCCACGCGTGTACATCGACATCCCCCAGTCGCTGGAAATCCGGGACGACCGGTCCGGCTCCTGGGTGCGCATCGAGCCCGCCGCCGGCCCTTCGGCCGACATCACGGTGGACTTCAATTCCAAGATCCTGGGCATCCAGTCCGCCCACTGGGACGAGCGTGTGGACTATGCGCACGAGATCGGCGTCTGCCGGACTTTCGTGTTCTTCCACGAAATCGAATACCTGTTCCGGAACAACCTCATCAAAGGCGGCGACGTGGACAATGCCATCGTCATCGTGGAGCATCCCGTGAACGACGAGCAGCTTGCCTCCATCGCCCGCCTGTTCAACATGCCGGACCTGCACATTACGGACGAGGGGTACCTGAACAACCTCCAGCTGCATTTCCCCGACGAGTGCGGCCGGCACAAACTGCTGGACCTCCTGGGTGACCTGCGCCTCGCCGGAGGGTACCTGAACGCCCGCATCACGGCTTACAAGCCCGGGCATTCCATCAACACGAAGGCCGCCAAGGCGCTTCGTGCCCTTTTGTAACAATGCTTTTGCTATGAATAAAATTCATCCTTTGGCCGTTGTCAGCCCCTCCGCCAAGCTGGGGGACGGCATCGAAATCGGTCCCTTTGCCTTCATCGACGAGCATGTCGAGATCGGGGACGGCTGCAAGATCCTTCCGCACGCCACCATTTTCTCCTATGTCAAGATGGGCCGCGACTGCACCGTCTTTCCGGGGGCCGTCGTCGGGGCGGTTCCCCAGGACCTGAAGTTCGAGGGTGAAATCACCTATGTGGAGATCGGGGACCGTGTGACCATCCGCGAGTGCGCCACCATCAACCGGGGCACCAAGGCCAGCGGCAAGCTGGTGACCAAGGTCGGCAGCGACACCCTCGTGATGTCCTATGTCCATATCGCCCATGACTGCTGCATCGGCAGCCACTGCATCCTGGTGAGCCATGTCGCCCTGGCCGGAGAGACGGAGGTCGAGGACTGGGCCATCCTGGGCGGCGGCACCCTGGCGCACCAGTTCACCCATGTGGGACAGCACGCCATGGTGGGCGCCGGCTTCAAACTGGTGAAGGACGTCCCTCCGTATGTCCTGGCCGGCCGCGAACCTGTCTGCTTCGAGGGCGTGAACCGTGTCGGCCTGTCCCGCCGCGGCTTCTCCGAAGAGAAGATCAACGAAATCAAGGACATTTACGAGACGCTCTATTTCAAGGGCATGAACATCAGCGACGCCCTGGCGTACATCGAACAGAACTTCCCCAAGACGGAGGAACGCGACAACATCATCTCCTTCATCCGGAATTCCAAGCGGGGGGTCATCAACAAGCCCCGTCCGTCGCGCGCATAGGTCCGTGCTGCTTACGACGGCATACTTTCCGCCGGTGGCGTGGTTCGCCCTCATCGCCCGTGACATGACCCTGTCTCCGGACAGGGTTTCTCCGTCTCTGGTTTACCTGGAGGCCTGCGAGACCTACCAGAAGCAGTCTTATCGCAACCGCAGTTACATCCTGGCGGGGGACGGCGTGCAGATGCTGCAGGTCCCGGTGGTCCATGCCGGGTCCATGCGGATCTCCGAAGTCCGGGTGGACTGGTCCACGCCCTGGCTGGTCCGCACCCGGCGCGCCCTGGACGCAGCCTATTACACCTCTCCCTACTATGAGTATTACCGGGATGAATTGTTCGGGGTCATGTCCTCCCGGCCGGACCGCCTCTGGGACTGGAACCTGTCCCTCGTGCGGTTCATCCTGGACAAGACGGGGATTGCCTGCTCGCTGGTGCCCACGGAATCGTTCACGGCGCCCGGCTCCGTCCCCGACGATTACCGGTATGTCATCCATCCCAAGCGGCCGGACACCGTTCTCCGGGACCTGGGCCTGGAAAAACCGTACTACCAAGTCTTTTCGGAACGTTTCGGTTTTACCCCCGGCCTTTCTGTCCTGGACCTCCTTTTCAACGAAGGTCCGGATGCGGTCCTTTGGCTGAAGCGGATCCAGTCGGCGGAGCGGACGCTATCCGGTAAATCCGCCGGGTGTCGGCGGTAATCCTGTATGCGTCATCGATGACCTGCCCGGCGACAGCGACGACATGGTGCGCGTCGGAGAGCCCGCTGTCGCGGACGAGGACCGCCCGCTGCTTATCCATCAGGGAGTAATGCCGGTCCTTGAACCAGTCCTGGAGCTTCTTCCGGCCGCGCATGCCCAGCGGGCGGATCCAGTCGCCGGCTACCCAGCGGTCCGCGACGAGCTCCCCGTGAACCTTGTCTGCATCCACCGCCAGGACGCCTTCCGGCATGACGGGGGAACGGCCCGGCTCCCACGGTTCCTCGGTCACCGTCATTTCCGGGACCCCGACGGGCTCCTCCCGGACCAGCCGGCCGGAAGCGCTCACGAAAGGTCCGACGCGTTTCCCGCTCGCGCCGCTCCGGACAATGTCTGTCGCCTGTGCAATCAGCGGAGCAGGCAGCCCTTCCTCTTCCAGGAGCCGGTACAGGAGATATTCCCAGTGGGGGAGCGTCTTCAGGAGGGCTGTGTCGATGCCCCTTCCGTCCCGGAGGAGGGGGCGGTTCTCGCGATAATACCCGTCGGCGATGGCGGCGGCCATGGACAGGCGCCCCATGTCCTCGGACAGGGTTTTCTCGAAGGAAGGGTTGATCTCCCGGAGGACGGGGAAAACCTGGTTCCGGAACTTGTTCCGCTTGACGGTATTCTCCGCGTTGGTCCGGTCCTCCCGGAAAGGCAGCTGCCACTCGGCGACGAGCGAGTCGATGTCCGCCCGCGTGAGCCCCAGCAGCGGCCGTCGGAGCGGGATGTCCGCATAGTCCGGGTCGGGAAGGAAGGATCGCTCTTTCATCCCCGTAAGTCCCTGGATGCCGGTCCCCCGCAGAAGGTTCAGGAAGAATGTCTCGGCATTGTCCCCGGCATGGTGGGCCACCAGGACAGCCTCGTAGCCATGGGCACGGCACAGTTCCCCGAACCAGCGGTAGCGCAGTTTCCGGGCCGCCATCTCGATGCTGATTCCTTCGGTCGCGGCGTACGCTTCCGTGTCGAACACCTTCACGTGGCAGGGCACCCCGTAACGGGCCGCCCAGTCGCGTACGAGCGCCTCGTCAGCGTCGCTGTCGGCCCCGCGGAGCCGGAAGTTGCAGTGCGCAACGGCAAAAGGCCCGCCTTCCCGGCGAACCTTTTCAGCCAGAACCATCGAGTCCCGGCCACCGCTGACGGCGACTAGGACCATGGGGATTATTTCTTCGCGATCGTGTAGGTGAAGCCGAACTCGAGGTACTCCTTGAACTGCACGGCCGGAACCTTGGTTCCGTCGGAGAGGGCCTTCACTTTCACGTTCTCATCGTAGATGAGGTTCGTGGAGAGGGTGAGGGCGAAGTACTTGGCGAGTTTCCAGAACATCTTGTTGTCCCAGTTCACGCGGAGGTTCTGCGGCTTGTGCAGGTAATCGGAGAAGAGAACGAGCTGCGTGGTGTAGGAGAACTCGTCGTTGATTACCCAGCTGGCGTCCGCCTTGAGCTGCGCACCAAGGCCGAACCGGACCGGCTTGAAGTTGTCACCGACCGTCTTGTCCAGCCCTTCCTCTTTCAGTTCCATGCCGTAGGTGTTCCGGAGGGCGGGATCCTTCACGATCACGAGGTCGGCCGTGAGCGGGGAGAAGTTGAGGGAGAACCAGGGCTTCGGCGTCCACAGGACACCGAAACCGAGGTTCGTGTAAGCCGGGGAAAGCAGGCCGGACATCAGCGTCCGGGCGTCGAGCCATTCCTGTATGGTTGGCTCCTCACCGGCGAAATTGGTCGGGGTGCCGTACTTGTAGTTGTTGTTGAACTGCGTCTTGAAGTCGAAGTTCGCGGAATAGCTCAAGTGCTTCACCGGAGTCTCGTAGCCCCACTTGGACTCGAAGTAGATGCGGTCCTTCGTCTTCTGGAGGATGGGCTTGTCGGCGGAGTACAGGAAGCCGTAGTCCAGCTGGAGACGGTTGGTCCAGAGGGTCTTGTCCTTTTTGTAATCCGCTTTCGCGTCGATGGCGGCGGCGAGGGTGTAGTTGTTGTAGCCGCCGGCGGCCCAGTTCCACAGGGCCGTCTGTCCGAAGTTGATCTGGTTCAGGATGGAGTTGGTCCAATAGACCGGCTTGGGAGCGGCGACAGGAACGTCGTTGGCGGCGGTCAGGGCGGCGGCCGCTTCGGCGGCAGCCTTCTGGGCGTCCTGCGCGGAGAGGACGGCGGTGGCGCTGAGAGCGGCCACGATGAGCATGAATACCTTCTTCATAATCTTCTTCTAACCTTTTAATAATCAATAGGAACGGGCAAAGATAACCCGCTGGTGGGAAGGCTTCCCGCTGTACACGCACTTGCCTTCCTCCTCCATGACGAAGCTGTCCACGGGGATGCAGCGGATGGTCGCCTTGGTCTCTTCCTGGATCTTCGCCTCGGTTTCGGCGGTGCCGTCCCAGTGGCAGAGCAGGAAGCCGCCCTTCTCGATCTCCTCCTTGAACTCCTCCCAGGTGTCCACCTTCCGCACATTGGCGGCACGGAAGTCGAACGCCCGCTGGTAGATGCTCTTCTGGATGTCGTCCAGCAGGCCGATGATCCGCTCGTCCAGGCCCTCCAGGGGCTCGGTGATCTTCTCGAGGGTGTCGCGGCGGGCCACCTCCACGGTGCCGTTCTGCAGGTCGCGCGGGCCCATGGCGAGCCGCACGGGCACGCCCTTGAGCTCCCATTCGGCGAACTTGAAGCCCGGACGCAGGTTGTCGCGGTCATCGACCTCCACGCTGTGTCCCTTGGCCTCCAGGGCCTTCTTGACCTCGTACATCTTGTCCAGCACGAGATTGCGCTCCTCGTCGCTCTTGTAGATCGGGACCATCACCACCTGGATCGGGGCGAGGGCCGGAGGAAGGACCAGGCCGTTGTCGTCGCCGTGGGCCATGATCAGGGCGCCCATCAGGCGGGTGGACACGCCCCAGGAGGTGGCCCACACATAGTCCTGCTTGCCTTCCTTGTTGGTGAACTGCACGTCGAAGGACTTGGCGAAGTTCTGTCCCAGGAAGTGGGAAGTGCCTGCCTGCAAGGCTTTTCCGTCCTGTATCATCGCCTCGATGGTCATCGTGTCGATGGCGCCGGCGAAGCGTTCGCCCGGGCTCTTGTGGCCCACCACCACGGGCAGGGCCATCACCTCACGGGCAAAACGGGCATATACCTCCACCATGCGCTGCTTCTCGGCCTCGGCCTCCTCGGCGGTGGCGTGGGCGGTGTGGCCCTCCTGCCAGAGGAATTCCGCGGTGCGGAGGAACAGGCGGGTGCGCATCTCCCAGCGGACGACGTTGGCCCACTGGTTGCACAGGATGGGAAGGTCGCGCCAGGAATGAATCCAGTTCTTATAGGTGTTCCAAATGTTGGTTTCGGAAGTGGGGCGGACGATGAGCTCTTCCTCGAGCTTCGCCTCCGGGTCCACGACGACGCCCTTGCCGTTCGGGTCGTTCATCAGGCGGTAGTGGGTAACCACGGCACACTCCTTGGCAAAGCCCTCCACGTGGTCGGCTTCGCGGCTGAGGAACGACTTGGGGATGAGCAGGGGGAAATAGGCATTCTGCACGCCCGTGGCCTTGAACATATCATCGAGTTGGCGCTGCATTTTCTCCCAGATAGCGTAGCCATAGGGCTTGATCACCATGCAGCCGCGCACTGCCGATTGCTCGGCGAGGTCGGCCTTCACTACCAGTTCGTTATACCATTGAGAGTAGTTGTCGGCTCTCTTCGTTAAATCCTTTAATTCTTTTGCCATTTTATTATATAATGAATATGTTTATTTCTCTTTAGCTATGTGGGTGATGTTGATGACTCCCTTCTTGGCCTGCTGGAGCATCGTCTTCTCGGGCACGAGGTAGATCTCTAGGCGACGATTGCGCTTGCGGCTCTCGACCGAGTTGTTGTCCTCAAGGGGGTCGGTGTCGCCCAACGCATAGGGGACAACATAGTCCACGCTGCCGTTCTCGTCAAACCAGTCGAAGATGGCATTGACACGCTGGCGCGTGAGATTGAGGGTATAGAACTCGCTGCCCGTGTTGTCGCTGTGCATGACCAGGAGCATCTTGTAGAAGCCAGGATTCTTGATCATCCTGAGGAACGGCTTGAGGCGCTCCTCGCCGATCTTGTTCAGAACCGTGTCGTTGGCATCAAAGAGCTGGCTGGCGGGAATGGTGATGACGATGACCTCGTCGTCACGCATGATCTCCACATCATAGTTTGACCTCTTGAACGCCACAGCCATGTCATACTGGAAGTCCTGGATCTTGTCGGCCTGCTTGTCGTTCTTGATTTCGGGCAATGACAGATTCTCGTCGAGCGACAGGTCATAGATGTCATAGTCGTCCCTCGCTTCAAGGGGCTGCGGCCCTGCCAGGAACAACAGCGCCATCATCGTGATAAGGATATGTGTTACACGTCGCATTAATTCGTTATAATAATATCATTCGTTCAATTCAATGAGACCCTGCGGCAACTCCATGACCATGACTCTGTCATCGGTGTCAAATTCCACTATCAAGTCATCGCTTGCCGGCACCATCACCTCGTCACCATCGCGGTCGATGATGAAGATGGCA
>JAFUDV010000069.1 GCA_017464245.1 Bacteroidales bacterium
ATGACCGCCTCGGTCACGTCCTGACGGAGATACTCCTCGGCCGTCTTCTTCATCTTCTGGAGGATCATCGCGGAGATCTCCCGCGGCGTGTAGAGCTTGCCGTTGATGTCCACGCGGGTGGTGTTGTTCTCGCCGCGGACCACCTTGTACGGCATCCGGGAGACTTCCTGTCCCACACGGTCGTAGGTCTCGCCCATGAACCGCTTGATGGAGAACACGGTGTTGTTCGGGTTGGTGATGGCCTGGCGCTTGGCCGGGTTGCCGATCTTGCGCTCGCCGCCGTCGGTGAAAGCCACCACGGACGGGGTGGTACGCTGTCCCTCGTTATTGATGATGACGGTAGGCTGGTTGCCTTCCATCACGGCCACGCACGAGTTCGTGGTTCCAAGGTCGATTCCGATAATCTTTCCCATAGTATTCTGTATTATATTGTTTCTTTGTTCCACCGTCCACCGCGGACGGCGATTCCCTTTCATCGAACTCCGTGCCAAGGATGCATTTATGACAAATTGTCATTATCTTTGCACCAAATTATGACAGCGATGGGATACAGACAACTGCAGCAGAACGAATACGACGACATCCAGGGGCGCATCCTGTACGAAGACAATCACCTGCTCGTCTTCAACAAGCGGCCGGGCGAGATCGTCCAGGGTGACAAGACGGGCGACGAGCCGGTGAGCGAGACGCTCAAGGCCTTCATCGCCGGACGGGACGCCAAGCCCGGCCAGGTTTTCATGGGAGTCCCCCACCGCCTGGACCGGCCTGTCAGCGGCATCGTCCTCTTCGCCAAGACGGGGAAGGCCCTGGAGCGCCTGAACGCGATGTTCCGCAGCGGCGATGTCCACAAGACCTACTGGGCCCTGTGCTGCGGAAAACCGTCCCCGGAGACGGCCCTCCTCACCGACTGGATGACCCGAAACGAAAAGCTGAACAAGTCCTTCATCGCCAAGGGCCCCGGTTCCGAGACCAAGGAAGCAAAGCTCCGCTACACCTACCTGAAGAGCACCGACCGCTACCATCTCGTGGAAGTGGAACTCCTCACCGGGCGTCACCATCAGATCCGCTGTCAGCTCGCCCACATCGGCTGCCCCATCAAGGGCGACCTCAAGTACGGGGCACCCCGCTCCAATCCGGACGGCGGCATTTCCCTGCACGCCCGCTCCATCCGTTTCATCCACCCTGTCAAAAAGACCGAGATCTTCCTGGAAGCTCCCGTCCCGGCCTCCTGGAAAGGCATTTAAACGGAGGATCCCGGCGCCGCTCAGAGCGGGCCGGGATCCGGCTTCTTCCCTGCCGGGACAGGTTCTACTTCATGGAATCCCGGTTCTTCTTTCTCAACCGTGCGCACCAAGTGCTCGGGGATTCCTCCATCACCAGTTTGAAAGCCTGGTTGAAGGTGGTGTTGGAACGGAAACCGGCCAGATGGCCGAGTTCCGTCACCCGGAGCGACTTGTTTTTCCGGAAAACCTCCATCGCATACATCACACGGTAATAGTTGATGAAGTTCCTGAAGTTCTTTCCGGAGTAGTAATTAATGGTCTTGGAAAGGTACACCTTATTGGTAAACAGCGCGTTGGAAAGGTCTCCAAGGGAGAAGGACTCCACCAGGAAAGGTTTCCGTTCCGCCATGTACCGGCAACACCTGTCGTACAGAAACTGGTCGACAGCACCAGGCCCGTCTGCCTGTGAAGCGGTGTCGCCCCCCTTTTCGGGGGAAGGGTCCGGCCGGCGTTCACGCCCGCGGAGAGCATGGACCCGGCCCAGGAAGTACACTCCGACCAGGAGGACCGGAGCGAAAAACAGCAGCAGGATCGTTTTCATCGGCTGTCGGTTTTTCGCCCGGCAGGGAAGCGGCTATTTTCCTTTGATTGTGTCGAAGCCCTGCCCGTACACGCCGTTCACGGAGGAGACGGACAGGAAAGCGTTCGGGTCGATGGCCTTGATGTATTTCAGGAGCAGGTTCACGTCGGTCTTGCGGGTGATCACCATCAGGACCTCGGCGGGAGCCTTCGTATACCAGCCCTTGCCGTCCAGGACGGTGACGCCCCGGTGCAGGTCATGGGTGATGGAATCGGCGATTTCCGCGTATTTCTTGGACAGGATGAACAGCTGCACGCTCTGCTGCGAACCGGACAGGTAAGCATCGATGACCCGGCCGTTCACCGTTACGAGGATGAGGCCGTAGATGACCGTCGTCACTTTCTCGGAGAAAGGCATCAGGTGCGTCAAGGGCGTGCCGTCGGGACCCAGGAGCTGCTTGCCCGTCTGCGGGTCCAGGTCCGGGACGATGGACGGGACCAGCAGGGAGGACAGGATGATGATGAAGTCCAGGTACAGGATCACCTTGCCGGGAGAGACATTGCGGTACTTCGTGTAAATCAGCGCGATAATGTCCGTTCCACCCGTGGACCCGCCGTTGGAGATGGACATGCCGATACCGATGCCGGCCATCAGCCCGCCGCACAGGGTGGACATCAGCTTGCCGTTCTGCAAGGCGAGGGTCTGGATGATGTCCGTCGGGATCAGGGTCGGGAGAAACCGCAGTCCCACGGAAGCGAGGATGATGGCATAGATCGTCTTCGCACCGAAGCCCATGCCGATCACGACCACGGCCGCGATGATGAGGATGGCGTTGATGACGAAGTAGGAATAACCCATCTGGATCGCTCCGCCCGTGGCGTACTGGATCATGGACGAGATACCGGAAACGCCACCGCCCACGAGGTTGTTGGGCATCAGGAAGATCGACCAGCCGGTCACATAGATCAGGATACCGAGCGTCACAAGGGCCCATTCCTTGATGACGGTCCAGGGTTTGCTTTGAAGGGTTGCCATGGTTATTTGAGGACGACGTTGACGATACGGCCCGGAACGACGATGACCTTCACGATGGACTGGGCGCCCACATAACGCGGCGTCATCTCATGGGAACGGACGAGCGCCTCCACCTCCGCCGGGGCCTTGTCGGCCGGGACGTCCAGGAAAAAGCGGGTCTTTCCATTGAAGGAAACAGGGTACTTCACGGTGTTTTCCACCGTATATTCCTCGTGGTATTCCGGGAAAGCGGCATAGGTGATGGAATCCACATTGCCCAGCTGGTGCCACAGCTCCTCCGTGATGTGCGGGGCGAACGGGGACAGCAGGACGAGGAGCGGTTCCAGGACCGCCCGCTTGTGGCAGTTCTGCAGGTCATTCAGGGCGATCATGAAGGCCGACACGGTCGTGTTGTAGGAGAAACTCTCGATGTCCTCCTGTTCCTTGCCGATGAGCTTGTGCAGGGCCTTGAGTTCGTCTGCCGTGGGCTTCTCGTCGGTAACGAGCCAGTTCTCGCGGTCCCAGAACAGGCGCCAGACCTTCTTCAGGAAACGGTTCACGCCGTCGATGCCCTTGGTGTCCCAAGGCTTGGACTGCTCCACCGGGCCCAGGAACATCTCGTACAGGCGCAGGGTGTCGGCGCCGTAGGTGTCGCACACCTGGTCGGGATTCACGACATTGTACATGGACTTGCTCATCTTCTCCACGGCCCAGCCGCAGATGTATTCGCCGTCCTCGAGGATGAATTCGGCGGTAGCGAACTCCGGACGCCAGGCCTTGAAGGCCTCGATGTCCAGACGGTCGTTCCGGACGATGTTGATGTCCACATGGATCTCCGTCGTCTCATAGCGGTCCTTGAGGCCGCAGGAGACGAAGGTATTGGTGTTCACGATGCGGTACACAAAGTTGGAACGTCCCTGGATCATGCCCTGGTTGATGAGCTTGCGGAACGGCTCGTCCTCGCACACGTAGCCCAGGTCAAAGAGGAACTTGTTCCAGAAACGGCTGTAAATGAGGTGTCCCGTCGCATGCTCGGTGCCGCCCACGTACAGGTCCACGCTGCGCCAGTATTCGTCGGCTTCGCGGGAGACGAGGGCCTTGTCGTTATGCGGGTCCATGTACCGCAGGTAATAGGCACTGGAGCCGGCGAAGCCCGGCATCGTGGAGGTTTCCAGCGGATATCCGTCATAAGTCCAGTCCTTCGCGCGGGCGAGCGGAGGCTCGCCGGCCTCGGTGGGCTTGTACTCGTCAATCTCCGGCAGGGTGAGCGGGAGTTTGTCGAAAGGCACCGGCGTGGCGATTCCGTCCTTGAAGTAGATCGGGAACGGCTCGCCCCAATAGCGCTGGCGGGAGAAGATGGCGTCGCGGAGACGGTAATTGACCTTCCGGCGGCCCAGGCCGTGGGACTCCACGTAGTCGATGGCGGCCGGGATGGCCTCCTTCACGGTCATGCCGTTCAGGAACCCGCTGTTCATCATGACGCCTTCCTTGGCGTCGAAGCTGGATTCGGAGACGTCGGCCCCTTCGATCAGCGGGACGATCGGGAGGTCGAACTTCTTCGCGAAGGCGTAGTCGCGGCTGTCATGGGCCGGGACGGCCATGATGGCGCCCGTACCGTAACCCGCCAGGACGTACTCGGCGATCCACACCGGGACCTTCTCCCCGGTAAGGGGGTTCGTCGCATAGGAACCGGAGAACACGCCCGTCACCGCCTTGCCGGCGATGCGCTCGCGTTCGGTCTTCTTCTTGACCTGCTCCAGATAGGCGTCCACGGCCTCCTTCTGCGAGGCGGAGGTGAGCTTCTCCACCCATTCGCTCTCCGGGGCGAGGACCATGAAGGTGACGCCGAAGACGGTGTCGGCCCGGGTGGTGAAAATCGTGACGTCATGGGCGACGCCGTCGCACTCCATCCGGAACACCATCTCCGCCCCCTGGGACTTGCCGATCCAGTTGCGCTGCATCTCCTTCAGGGAATCGGTCCAGTCCAGCCGGTCCAGGGAGTCGAGCAGGCGGCCGGCATAGGCCGACACGCGGAGCTGCCACTGGGTCATCTTCTTCTGGAACACCGGATGGCCGCCGCGCTCCGAGTAGCCGTCCTTCACCTCGTCGTTGGCCAGGACGGTTCCCAGGGCCGGACACCAGTTGACGGTGCTTTCTCCCTGATAGGCAATGCGGTAGTGCATCAGGATATCGGCTTTCTCCTTGTCGGAGAAGGACTTCCACTCATCGGCCGAAAAGACGGGAGCGTCATTGTTCGCGGCATCCACGGCAGCGGAGCCGCCGCTCCCGAAGGCAGCCACCAGTTCCTCGATGGGGCGGGCTTTCTGGAGCCGGTTGTCATACCAGCTTCCGAACATCTTCAGGAAGGCCCACTGGGTCCACTTGTAATAGTCCGGGTCACAGGTGCGGAACTCCCGGTCCCAGTCGTACGAGAAGCCGATGCGGTCCAGCTGCCGGCGGTAGCGCGCCACGTTGTCGTGCGTGGTCTTCTCCGGATGCTGGCCCGTCTGGATGGCATACTGCTCGGCCGGCAGGCCGAAGGCATCATAGCCCATCGGATGCAGGACGTTGAATCCCTTCAGCCGCTTGTAGCGGGAGAAGATGTCGCTGGCGATGTAGCCCAGCGGATGGCCTACATGCAGGCCTGCCCCGGAAGGGTACGGGAACATGTCCAGAACATAGTATTTGGGCTTCTTGCCGTCCGCTTCCGCCCGGAACGTCTTATGGGCGGCCCACCACTGCTGCCACCGCTTCTCAATCTCTATAAAGTTGTAATCCATAGGTATTTAGTTGATTCTCTTTCCATTGATCCCGAAGGATCCCTTCGTGCTCTTCTCCAGGCGGAAGTCCACCGGCATGGTCACTGCCACGCGGACCTTCTTCCCCCGGTGACGGCCGGGCCGCCACTTCGGGGAGGCCGAAATCACCCGGACCGCTTCCTCGTCCAGCGAGGTATGGATGCTCCGGGACACACGGACATCCCGCACGTTCCCGCCCTCGTCGATGATGAAATCCACGAGCACGCGGCCCTGGATGCCGTTCTCCTGCGCGTATTTCGGATATTTCAGATACTGGTACACCCACTTCTCCAGGAAATAGGCCGGGTCGCTGGAAGTCAGGAACACCGGCTTCACGTCGCAGTCGTTCCAGGAGATGGCGTCCTCGGGCACCACCGGGGTGGCCTGGCTGTCCTGCCGGAACAGCGGCCGCGGCCCGTTGCACAGGGCCGTCGCGTAATTGTAAATGTATTCCAGTTCCCGTTCCATCCCGTCGAAGTCCACGATGCTGTAGGAATCCCGACCGGTGTCATGTTCCGGATAGCGGCCCGTGGTGAACAGGACGGAAGGGATCTCCCGGTCATAGAAGGCACGGTGGTCGGAGGAGTAAGGTTCCTCGGTCGTGAGCTGCGCCTGGATGGGCAGCAGTTCCCCCTGCAGGTTCCGGACGATGCGGTCCAGGTCCTCATTGGAGGAAGTATAGGCATAGAAACCACGCTCGGACGTTCCCAGCATGTCCAGGTTGATCATCGCGTCGATGCGGGCCACATCGGAGAAGGAACGGTTCAGGAAATACCAGGAACCGGCCAGCGTCTCCCTCGAAGCGCCGAAGGCGACGAAGAGGACGTTCCGGCGGATGAGGACGCGGTTCGTGGACAGGCGGCCGGCCAATTCCAGGAGCATCGCAAGCCCGGAGGCGTTGCCGTTAGCTCCGAAATAGATGCGCGGAGTCTCCACGCCATCCACGAGATACGTGTCCATCCCGAGGTTGTCCAGACGGGCGCCGATGACGATATAGCGGTCATTCAAGGACTTGTCCCATCCCGGCAGGAAACCGACGACGTTGCGGGAAGTCAGGGTGTCCGCCCCCTCCCGGGCGAGGCCGAACGCCTGTCCGTCCGATGGGGAGATCAGGTCGATCCCATGTCCTTCCAGGATGCGGGAGACATAGGCGGCCGCCTCCTTCTCCCCTTCCGACCCGGCCTTGCGGCCTTCCAGGGCGGCGGAAGAAAGATAGGAGACATGCTCCTTGAGGGCATGGACGACCTCGGAGTCATAGAGATCGTCATAACCGGAAGCGCCCGTCATGAACTGGGCGGGCAACGTCGTGGAAAGCAGCAGCAGGGAGGCCGCAAGAAGGAAGCGCTTCATCATTGCGTCATTCGTTTACAAGGATCCAGCCGTCCTTCGGGCAAATTCCGTTCCCGCGCAGTTCGCGCAGCTTCTGCACCGTCTCGTTCAGGCTGTCGGACGGACAGACCGCGATGGCGAGCAGACCGTTCCGGAAGCTCACGATCGTTGCCGTATAACCGGCCTCGGTGCATTGGTTCAGTTTGCGTTCCGCAAAGGAGCGCGTGCGGAAAGCCCCGACGATGATGCTGTACCGGGCTTCCAGCTTGGTGGTGTACAGACCTCCGAGCTTGGAGGGGTTGAGGATGGTTCCCTTGATCTGGGAAAGGGAGTCCAGCAGGTGCGTCTCCAGGGCGGCAAGGGAATCGGCCATCCGCTGGCGGACCTCCTCCAGGGAGTCCAGCTCCGCCTGCAGGCGGATTTCCTCACGGATCCGCTCCACCTCCACCCGCTTGGCTTCCACCTCCTTGGAAGTGGGACGGCCGGCGAGGGAACGGAAGAAATCACAACTGCTCGCGAGCAGTGCGACGAGGGCCAGGGAGAGGAGGACGGACCGTTTCATACGCGCATGTACTTTAACTGACAAATTTAATGGTTTTTCACGCTTCTTCAAAATCGCCGGGGCGGTTTTCGTGCGTGTCGAAGGCCTTCACGATCTTCGTCACCAGCGGATGCCGGACGATGTCCTCGTTCCGGAAGGTGATGGTGGCAACCCCTTTCAGGTCCTTCAGGAGCCGGATGCCCGTGAGAAGGCCCGAATCGGACCGGCGCGGCAGGTCGATCTGCGTCGCGTCGCCCGTGACGATGAACTTGGCGCTGGTGCCCATGCGGGTCAGGAACATCTTGAGCTGGACGAGGTTCGTGTTCTGGGCCTCGTCCAGGATCACGCAGGCCCGGTCCAGCGTCCGGCCGCGCATATAGGCGAGCGGGGCGATCTGGATGGTCCCGTCGGCCATGAATTCCTGGAGCTTGCGGGACGGAATCATGTCCTCCAGCGCGTCATACAGGGGCTGGAGATACGGATCCAGCTTGTCCTTGAGGTCGCCGGGCAGGAAGCCCAGGCGTTCCCCCGCCTCCACGGCGGGCCGCGTAAGGATAATCCGCTTGATCTCCCGGTTCTTCAAAGCTCTGACAGCCAGGGCGATGGCGATGTAGGTCTTGCCCGTTCCGGCCGGTCCCACCGCAAAGATGAGATCGTTGTCGAAATAGGCCTTGACCAGTTCCTCCTGCGTCTTGTTGCGGGCCCGGATGGGCTTCCCGTCCGTCCCGTGGACGATGATGGCGTCCCCTGTCATGCGGAACTTGTCCGGGGAGGAGGTACCGTCAAAGATGTCCTCCACGTCATAGACGGTGAGATTCATCTTCCGGTGGCGCCGCTCGATGAGTTCGCCGAGCCGGACCTGGAATTCCTCGATGTCGCTTTCCCGGCCTTCCAGGATCAGCTCATGTCCCCGCGCCACCACTTTCATGTGCGGGAAATAGGAGCAGAACTCGGTCAGGATCTTGTTGCCGGCCCCGTACAGTTCCACGGGGTCAACGGCTTCCAGCTGGATGGTTTTCTTCATAGATTTTCTTGTAGGTGGCCTGCATGTCGGCATGGTCGGACTTTACCCGCCACAGCGAATCCGGAAGGGTGACGGGGACGGCGGAGTAGGAATCCTCCACCATCCCGGGCTTGGTGCACCAGAGATACTCGTAGGACGGTTCCAGCAACCGGGGCTCCTTGTTCCGCTCCAGGACGACACGCAGGGTGACCGCCATCTCCAGGCGGGAATTCAGGTCGTTCTGGTTGGACAGGGCGTTCCCCAGCGAATAGATGACCGGCGCATCGCCCAGATACTGGACATCCTGGATCACGTGCGGATGGGCCCCGACGATGACGTCGGCCCCGTTCTCCACCAGCCAGCGGGCAAGGTCCTCCTGCTCCCGGTCGTGATGGAGCCTGTATTCGATGCCCCAGTGGGGAAAGACCAGCACCAGGTCCGCCCCGGAGGCCTTCGCCCGCCCGAGCATGGGCAGGATCTCCTTCTTCCGCATGTAGTTGACCTTGGGCCACGGGTCCCAGGGCCCCACATTGGTCCCGTAGGTGAAATTGACGATGGCGATCCGTAGTCCCCGGACATGGAGCATCAGGGGATTCAGGAGCGTGTCGGCCTGTGCCGTGGCGGCGATGCCGGTGTACATCAGTCCCTTGCGCTCCAATACCTCGATCGTCCGCCTCAGGCCCGCCGTTCCCTTGTCCAGGATGTGGTTGTTCGCCGTCAGGAACACGTCGAAGCCTATGTCGGACAGATACTGCGGATAGGCGTCCGGCCCCGAAAAAGCCGGATATCCGGTATAGGGCTTCCCGGCCAGCGGGAACTCCATGTTGCCGATGGCAAGGTCGGCCCCTTCAATCCGGTTCCGGATGTGCTTGAAAAACGAACCGAACCCATGTTCCTCCGCGCTCTTGGACACGGCCCGGTGGCTCATGATGTCACCGACGATGAAAATGGACACCGTATCCGGCTTGGGCGGCAGCAGTTCGAACTCCAGCGGCCACAGCGTTTCCAGCACAGGCCCGGATGCGACATTCCTGTCCGGCAGCCGCTGCGCAAGGGCAGACGTGCCGGACAGGAACAGGCAAATCGGAATGATGTAGGAAAAAACCTTATTCAGCACCGACGATGGCGTTGTACTTCTCGTAGGCAGCCTGGTACTCAGGGTTGTCGTTGCGGAGGGCGAAGTAGATGCGCTTGAGGTTGTCGGCGGCAGCCATCTTGACGGCCTCATCGGCAGTCTTGGCGTAGCAGGCCTCGAAAGCGGGAATCGCATTCTTCAGGCTCTGGGAGAGTTCCTCCATCTTCTGGTCGTACTCCTTGTAGGCGTTGTACGGAAGCTCGTTGGCGGCATTCTGCGCATCAACGGCCTTCTGATACCAGAGGACACCTTCGCCGTAGTAACCCCACTCGTAGTTGGGATCGATTTCGGAAGCCTTCTTGTAGGCCTTGAGGGCGTCGTCATACTCCTTGATGCCCATCAGGATGTTGCCTTCCACATAGTAGAGGGAAGGGTTGTCGGGCATCTGGGCCTTGGCCTCGTCCAGCAGTTCCACGATCTTCTTCGGGTCCTCCTTCATCTGGATGTACAGGTTGATGAGGCCGGTGAGGATGGAGGAATTGTCCGGATAGAGCTTCATGCCGTCGGCGAGGTACTGCTTCGCGGCGGTGGTGTCCTTCTCGGCGAGGGCGCAGTTGGCGAGGGCGGAGTACACGTTGCCTTCGGCGGTGTAGTTGAGATCCAGGCACTTGTTGTAGAACTTCTTCGCACGCTCGAAGTTGCCGGAGTTGGCAGCGGTGAAGGCCGTGTTATAGACGGCGTTCGTGTCGATCTTGGAGCAAGGGGCGGTCATGGAAGCCTCGGCAGCCTTTCCGAACAGGTCGGAAGCCTTGGGGAGATTGCCCAGGGTGTAGGCGGTGATGGCATCGTTGTAGTAGAAGCCGGTGATGTTCTGGAGGGCCTCGTCCACTTCCTTCACCTTGGCGCCGCGCTCATAGGCGTTGACATAGGCCTTGACGGCCTTCTCGAGCGGGTCGCCGGCGACGGAGGGCTTGGTGACCTCCACGAGGGCGAGCTGGCCGTTCTGGGTGAAGTACACGTTGGCACGGCTGAGGACCTGCTTCTCGTAGGTCTGCCCGTCGAGGGTGACCATCTCCGTAGCGGACGGCTTCTCACCGGCCATCAGGGCGAAGGTCTGCTTGTCGATACCCGTGGAAATGTTCGCGGAGGGGTTGGAGTAGGCCGTCACATAGGCCTGTCCGAGCTTGAGCCACGGAGCGGGCTTGGCACCCTTCTTGGCGTCATTGGCGGTGGCTTCTGCCTTGTCGATGGCCTTCTGGATGTCGGCGTCGGACTTGATCTGGGCGTTTGCTACCTGCACCGAGGCAACGAGCGCGAGGGCAAGAAATAATTTCTTCATTTTATTAGTTAATAATTAGTTGTTATTTTCCTGTGTCTCCTGGTTTTCCTGATTCTCAGCCGGCTGGGACTCCTCTTCGTCACTGTGGGCCACCACCGACACGGCAGCGATGGAATCCCCTTCACGGATGCTCACCAGTTTCACGCCCTGCGTCGCGCGTCCCGCGATGCGGATGGTCTTGACCGGCATCCGGATCGTCATTCCCGACCGGTTGATGATCATCAGGTCGTCGTCGTCCGAGACGTTCTTGATGGCCACCAGGGCTCCGGTCTTCTCCGTGATGTTGAGGGTGCGGACACCCTTCGCGCCACGGGCGGTCTGACGGTATTCCATCGGATCGGAGCGCTTGCCGTATCCGTTCTCGGAGACCACGAGGACCTGGCGGTCCGCCGCGCCTTCGGCTTCCGGATCCTGGCAAAGGACACCGATCACATAATCCCCTTCATCAAGATTGATGCCACGCACGCCGGTACTGGTCCTTCCGAGCGGCCGTGCCTCCGTTTCGTCGAAGCGGACGCACCGCCCGCCGTGGGCGGCGATCATGACGTTGCAGCGGCCGTTGGTGAGGATGGCTTCGAGCAGCTCGTCGTCCTCGCGGACGTTGATGGCGTTCACGCCGTTGGTGCGCGGACGGGAGTAAGCCTCCAGGGAAGTCTTCTTCACAACGCCCTGGCGGGTGACCATCATGATGAAGTTGTTGTTGATGAATTCCTCGTCCTTGAGGGTGCGGACGTTGACATAGGCCTTGACCTTGTCGTCCGGCTCGATCATGATGATGTTCTGGATGGCGCGGCCCTTGGAGGAGCGGTTGCCTTCCGGGATCTCATACACCTTGAGCCAGTAGCAGCGGCCTTTCTGGGTAAACAGGAGGAGGGTGGAGTGGTTGTTGGCGATGTAGATGTGCTCGATGAAGTCCGCGTCGCGGGTGGCGCTGGCCTTCACGCCCACGCCGCCGCGGTTCTGGGTGCGGAATTCGGTGAGGGCGGTGCGCTTGATGTAGCCGAGGTGGGAGATCGTGATGACCTGGTCCTCGTCGGCATAGAAGTCCTCGGGGTTGAACTCGTCCTCGGAGAGGGTGATCTCGGTGCGGCGCGGGTCGCCGTACTTCTCCTTGAGTTCGCGGGTCTCGTCCTTGACGATCCCGAGCTGGAGTTCCACGCTCGCGAGGACGGCCTCGCAGTGGGCGATGAACTTCTCCAGTTCCTCGTATTCGTTGCGGAGGCGCTCCCGTTCCAAGCCGGCGAGCTGGCCGAGGGTGAGGGCGACGATGGCGGCGGCCTGCGGTTCGGAGAAATCGTACCGTTCCATCAGGATGACTTTCGCGTCGTCGCGGCTCTTGGCCTCGTACCGGATCACATGGACGATTTCGTCGATGATGTCCATCGCCTTGAGGAGGCCTTCCAGGATGTGGGCGCGCTTTTTCGCCTTGTCCAGTTCGAACTTCGTACGGCGGACGACCACCTCGTGGCGGAAATCGATGAAATTCTGGAGGATTTCCTTGAGGGAGAGGGTACGCGGACGGCCCTTCACGAGGGCGACGTTGTTGAACGAGAAGCTGCTCTGGAGCGGGGTGTACTTGAACAGGGTGTTCAGCACGACGCCGGAGTTGGTCCCCTGCCTGAGGCGGATGACCACGCGGATGCCCTCGCGGGAGCGTTCATCGTTGATATAGGAAATGCCTTCGATCTTCTTTTCCTCGGCCATCTGCGCGATCTTCTCGATCATCTCGCGCTTGTTCACCATGTAGGGGATCTCGGTGACGACGATGGTCTCGTGTCCCTTGTCATCCACTTCGATCTCCGTCTTGGAGCGCACCACGACACGGCCGCGGCCGGTCTCATAGGCCTCCTTGATGCCGCTGCGGCCCATGACGATGCCGCCGGTCGGGAAGTCGGGGCCCTTGATGTACTGCATCAGTTCGTCCGTGGTGATCTCGGGATTGTCGATGTAGGCGCAGATCGCGTTGCAGCATTCGCCGAGGTTGTGCGGGGCCATGTTGGTGGCCATGCCCACCGCGATGCCAGAGGCGCCGTTCAGCAGCAGGAGCGGGGCCTTGGTCGGAACGACCGTGGGCTCCTGGAGGGTGTCGTCGAAGTTGGAGGTCATGTCCACGGTGTCCTTCTCCATGTCGGCAAGGACATCCTCGGACATCTTTTCGAGCTTGGCCTCGGTGTAACGCATGGCGGCCGGAGAGTCACCGTCCATGGAGCCGAAGTTGCCCTGGCCCCACACCAGCGGGTAGCGTTGGTTCCACCACTGGCCCAGGCGGACCATCGCGTCATACACGCTGGAGTCGCCATGGGGGTGGTACTTACCCATCACGTCGCCCACGATACGGGCGGATTTCTTGGTCTGGCCGTTGTATTTCACGCCCATTTCGTTCATGCCGTACAGCACGCGGCGCTGCACCGGCTTGAGGCCGTCCCGGGCATCGGGGAGCGCACGGGAAACGATGACGGACATCGAGTAGTCGATGTACGCCGTGCGCATTTCATGATCGATCTCCACAGGCTGGATCAGTCCCGTGGAGAGGGGCTCTTCCAGCTGATTCTTCTGCTCGTTGTTGTCCATTTTTTCGGTAGTATCTATTAACTTGCAAATATAGTCAATATTCTTGACTTTTCAAAGACTGACAATTTGTCCGAAGCCCGTGCCGCGCACGATTGTTGATAAGGGGAAAAATGCCTATATTTAACCCACCATGCAGATACAGATATCAGACCAGCTGAACGGCATCATCAAATACGCCCGCGAAGAAGCGATGCGGACCGGAAGCTACGGCATCGGGCCGGACCACCTGTTCCTGGGCATCATCCGCCACGAAGAGAACACCGCCTTCGAGACGCTCCGGGGACTCGGTGTCGAGCCCGCGGAACTGAAGACGTTCATCGACGGACGGATCTTCACGAACGAGACCATCCCCTACTCCGAGATCGACCATATCAACTTCTCCCGCCAGGCGCAGAACGTCCTGAGTATCACCGTGATGGAGGCTACCCGGCTCAAGAGTCCGGAGGCGGCCCCGCACCACCTGCTGCTCGCCCTGTGCCGGACTACGGACAGCTACGGGCAGGCCTATCTGCGCGCCCGCGGCGTGGACTACGGCCGGATGCTTTCCTACATGGAGACTGAAGGCATGCTCCAGGTCCCCGGTCAGAACCAGCAGCCCGCCCAGGCCGACGCCGACAGCGAGGAGGAAGAGGCCGGCACCGGCAAGAAGGGCGGCGTGGACATGGAGGAGTTCGGCTATGACCTGACGAAGGCCGCCCGGGAAGGGAAACTGGACCCGGTCGTGGGCCGCGACACGGAGATCGCCCGCGTCATCGAGATCCTCGGACGCCGCAAGAAGAACAATCCCATGCTCATCGGTGAACCCGGCGTGGGCAAGTCTGCCATCGTGGAAGGGATCGCCCTGCGGATCGCCTCCGGGGACATCTCCCCCGTCCTCGCCAAGAAACGCATCATCTCGCTGGACATCGCTTCCGTGGTGGCCGGCACCAAATACCGGGGCGACTTCGAGAAACGCCTGAAAGCCATCATCAAGGAGGCCCAGACGGATCCCGACCTCATCCTGTTCATCGACGAGTTCCACACCATCGTGGGCGCCGGCGGCGCCTCCGGAAGCCTGGATGCGGCCAACATGCTCAAGCCCGCCCTCGCCCGCGGCGAACTGCAGTGCGTAGGGGCGACGACGATGGACGAGTTCACCAAGATCGTGGAGAAGGACGGTGCCCTGGACCGCCGTTTCCAGAAGATTGTCGTGGAGCCCACGGACCCGGGCGAGACGCTCGAGATCCTGCGCCACCTCAAGTCCCACTACGAGGAGTTCCACCACATCACCTATACGGATGACGCCCTGGAGGCCGCCGTCCGCCTCACCGACCGCTACATCACCGACAAGTCCCTGCCCGACAAGGCGATTGACGCCCTGGACGAGGCCGGGTCCATGGTCCGGCTGAACCTCGCCCGGAAGAAGGGCGGGGCCTCTGCCGTCACCGGGGAGGACATCGCCGCGGTCGTGTCCAAGATGACCGGCATCCCGGCCGGTCGCGTGGCCGAGTCCGAGGGCAACCGCATCCTCAAGATGAGCCAGCGGCTGAAGTCCCGCATCATCGGACAGGACGAGGCCATCGACACGGTGGTCCGGGCCATCCAGCGCGGCCGGGCCGGGCTCAAGGACCCGCACCGCCCCATCGGCACCTTCCTGTTCTTCGGGCCCACGGGCGTGGGCAAGACCCAGCTGGCGCGTTCCCTGGCGGAGTACCTGTTCGACTCGGAGGAAAACCTGGTCCGGATCGACATGAGCGAATACATGGAGAAGTTCTCCGTGTCCCGCCTCATCGGCGCGCCTCCGGGCTATGTGGGCTATGAAGAGGGCGGGCAGCTGTCCGAACGGGTGCGGCGCAAACCCTACTGCGTGGTCCTGCTGGATGAGATCGAGAAAGCCCATCCCGACATCTTCAACCTGCTCCTGCAGGTGATGGACGAGGGGCGTCTGACCGACAGCAACGGACGGACGGTGGACTTCAAGAACACCATCGTGATCATGACCTCCAACGTGGGCAGCCGCGAAGTGGAGGAATACGGCAACGGAATCGGGTTTGCGACGGCCGGAAGAAAGGTGGAGGACGACCGGAAGAACGTGGTCGCCAAGGCCGTCAGGAAGGCGTTCCCGCCGGAATTCATCAACCGGGTGGACGAACAGGTGTACTTCAACTCTCTGTCCCGGGAGGACATCGAGCGGATCATCGACATCGAACTGAAGGGGCTGAAAACAAGGGCGCTGGAAACGGGCTACCGGATTACGGTCACGCCCTCCGCGAAGCGCTTCGTGGCCGAGGCGGGCTACGACCCCGCGTACGGGGCGCGTCCGCTCAAGCGGGCCATCACACGGTACATCGAGGATCCGGTGTCCGAGTTCATCATCTCCGACCGCGTCCTGTCTTCCCGCCAGAAAGGGACGGATGAAGTCCGGGAACTCAAGGTGGGACTCGCCGCGGACAAGGAATCCGTCGCGGTCACGCTCAAAGCGAAGTGATCTCCTCCAGTTCGAGGCCGAAATCGTCAATCAGGTCCTTCAAGGCCTGGAAGGACGTATCGGAAGAAAGGAAGGAACCGAGGGCGTTGATGTTGTAATCCGTGTTTTTCATGGCCGTACTTTGTTGATTTCTGATACAAAGGTACGGCCATCTTGTACCAAACTACGGCACAAGAGAGAAAAAAATCACTTTTTCTTCCGATCGCGCCTGCGGGATTCCCGGATCCGGTAGGCGCTCTCCACCATCAGCTGGTCCTGGAAGCAGCCGCGGGCCGCAAGGAAATTGCAAATGGCGACGATGAGGGGGAAGATGATGGTCCACTTGAACGTGACATTCTCCGGCGCCGTGAAATAATAGTAGGCCAGCCACCCGGTCATGCCCAGGGCCACGAGCCCCGAGAGGGTTGCCAGCCGCATCTGGAGGATGCGGACCTTGAAGGTGACGAGCGCGAGCACGGTCATCGCGAACAGGATTCCGAGAAGGATCCCGAAGAAGGGTTTGCGGAACTGCCAGTAAGTGACATATTGCATGCCGTCCGGAGAGGCTACGCTATACAGGTCGCTGAAACAGAGAATGAAGAGAAGGACGGTGGAAATCGCGAGATATAGGGTTTGGATTCTTTGCCACATAATACCGTTTGTTTTTGCAAAGATAGGAATTGTCGGGGGAAAAAACTATATTTGTAGCTGACCGCATAAATGAATTGCCATGAGAATCCCTGAATCCGAACTCATCATCAACGGCGACGGCTCCGTATTCCATATCCAACTCAAGCCGGAAGAACTGGCTGACAACGTGATTCTTGTCGGCGACCCCGGCCGCGTGGACATGATCGCCGACCTGCTGGACGAGCTGGAATTCCGCCATGCGTCCCGCGAATTCGTTTCCGTGACGGGAAAACGGAACGGGAAGCGCATCACCGTCCTGTCCCACGGCATCGGCCCCGACAACATCGACATCGTGATGACGGAACTGGACGCCCTGGCCAACGTGGACTTCGCCACCCGCGAGGTCAAGCCCGAGCACCGGGCGCTGAACATCCTCCGCATCGGCACCTCCGGCGCCCTGCATGCGGACATCCCGCTGGGATCCTTCATCCTCTCGCACATTTCCGTGGGCTTCGACGGCGTGATGAACTGGTACGGCAACCGCGACAAGGTCACCATCCCCGAGGTCGAGGAGGCGTTCAAGGCCCACATGAACTGGGAGAAGACGCTCCCCTCCCCGTATTTCGTGAAAGCTTCCGACAAGATCGTGAACCTGATGCGGGACGTCACCCTGCAGGGTGTGACCATCTCCGCCCCCGGTTTCTACGGGCCGCAGGGCCGCGTGGTCCGCGTTCCGCTGGCCATGCCGGACATGCTCGAGAAGATCGAGTCCTTCCGCTTCGAGGAAGGCGGTGTTCCTTACCGGATTACCAACTTCGAGATGGAAAGCGCTCCGCTCGCCGGCCTCTGTGCGCATCTGGGCCACCACGCCTGCACCGTGTGCTGTGCCATCGCGAACCGCTACCTGCAGAGTTCCAACCCGGATTACAAGCCGTTCATCCGCCGGCTCGCGGAAGTGGCGGTGGACCGGATGGCGACGCTGTAAAGAGCAAGAGGGCGACTGATCAGTCACCCTCTTCTCTTTTATCCCGAACCTGAAGCGTTTATCTCAGGAAGGCGGCAAACCTTCTTTCTTCTCTTTCAAGGGGTCTGGAATGACCGCGAAGGTAAGCTTGCCGCGGCAGCAAAGCTTTCCGCCCACTTCCAGTTTGGCGGAGCAGTTGAAAACGCCGGCCTTGGTATCGTCGATCCGGCAGGTCACCTCGCACAAGTCACCGGGACGGACGGTGTTCTTGAATTTCACCTGGTCGATGCCGCGGTACACGGCGATGTTTCCGGGAAGGGCATCCAGCATCAGGCGGGTGCAACTCTGGGCCATGATCTCGCAGAGGATCACGCCCGGCACCATGGGATTGCCCGGGAAATGGCCCCGGCAGAAGAACTCGTCCTCGCGGATCCGGTACTTTCCGTGTCCGGTTCCGTCAGGATCCAGGGTGGTTTCATCCACAAGCAGCATCGGTTCGCGGTGCGGGATGTGTTTCTTGATTTCTTCTCTGTCCATAATATCGATTCTTTCGCTTCGCTCTGAATGACAAAAGGGTAAGTATCCGGATGGCGGCGGATCAACCTTCGTAGCGGCGGAAGGCGACGCAGGCATCATGGCCGCCGAAGCCCAGGGAGTCGGAGATGCCGATGGTTATGTCGCTCTTCACTGCCACGTTCGGGGTGTAGTCCAGGTCGCATTCCGGGTCCGGGCAGTCCAGGTTGATGGTGGGCGGGATGGTCCGGTCGCGCAGGGCAAGGACCGTGGCAATGGCCTCGGCCGCGCCGGCGGCGCCGAACATGTGTCCCGTCATGGACTTGATGGAGCTGATATGCGCCTTGTAGGCATAGTCCCCGAGCGCCACCTTATAGGCGACGGTTTCGGCGACGTCATTCAGGTGCGTGCCGGTTCCGTGGGCATTGATATACAGGTTGTCCTTCTCCGGGTCGAAGCCGGCTTCCTCAAGGGCGAGGGTGATGGCCCGGGCCTGGGTGGAGCCGTCCGGACGCGGAGCGGTGGCATGGTAGGCGTCGCAGGTGTTGCCGTAGCCCACCATTTCGCCGAGGATGGTCGCACCGCGCGCAAGGGCATGGTCCAGCGATTCCAGGATCAGGATGGCGGCGCCGTCGCCCATCACGAAGCCCTGACGGTTCTTGTTGAACGGCAGGGAGGCGTACTTGGGATCGGTCGCGCGGGAGAGCGCCTTCGCATTGGCGAAACCGGCCACGCCGATGGGAATGGAAGCGTGCTCGGAACCGCCGGCGATGATCGCATCGGCATAGCCATGGCGGACAGCCCTGAAGGCCTCGCCCAGGCAGTGCGAAGAAGTGGCGCAGGCCGTGACGATGTCCAGGCACGGGCCCTTGGCCTGGTGGCGGATGGCCACATGGCCGGCGGCGATGTTGGAGATCATCGTGGGAATGAACAGCGGGGAGATCCACTTTCCGGAAGGATCCTCCACCATCTTCGCCGTCTCCCTATACTGGATTTCGAAGCCGCCGATGCCGGAGCCCACATACACGCCCAGGCGGAAAGGATCGATGTTCGCATCCTCCCCTTCGGTCTTCAGGCCGGCCTGGTCCATGGCCTGGACGGCGGCCGCGATGGCGAACTGGGTGAACTTGTCCTGCTTGCGGACGAAGGCCTTGTCCATCCCGTACCGTTCGGGATCGAAGTCCTTCACCTTGCCGGCGATGGTGACGGGCATGTCCTTGAAGTCCTCGACGAAGTCGATGCCGCACACGCCGTCCACCAGGTTCTTCCAATAGGTGTCCACGTCGTTGCCGACGGAGGAAATGACACCCATACCGGTAATAACTACTCTTTTAGGTTCCATAATTTCAGTACAACAGACTGCAAATATACGAATTATTCCTCAATTACCACTCCACCAGGGCGACGGCGGAAAGGAGCCCGGCGCCGAAAGCGCTGAATATCAGCTTGTCACCCTTCTTGAACAGGCCTTTCCGATGGCATTCGTCCAGCAGGATCGGGCAGGACGCCGAGGAAGAATTCCCGTGGTCCCGGATGTTGCAGGGGAACTTCTCCTCCGGAACGCCCAGGCGCTGGCGGATGCCTTCCACGATGCGCATGTTGGCCTGGTGGATCATGAACCAGTCCACGTCCTGCACCGAAAGGCCCTGCGCGGCGAGGATTCCGTTGATGTCACGCACCGACGTCGTGACGGCGAAACGGAACACGTCCCGGCCGTTCATCTGGAGCGGGACGCTCGTCTCCGCCTTGGTGACGTACGGCGTCGGTTCCAGGGCCCGGAACTGCCAGATCTTGTCCGGTGACGGCTCCGCACTGAGTTTGACAGCCTTCACCCCTTCCCCCTTGGTGAACACGGCGGCACCGGCCCCGTCCCCGAACAGGACGCAGGTGGACCGGTCCTGCCAGGAGGTCATCCGGGTAGGTTCCTCCGCGCACACGACCAGGACGTTCTCCACCTTGCCGGCCTGGAAGAACGAATCGGCGATGTCCATCGCATAGATGAAGCCGGGGCAGGCGCAGTTGATGTCGATGGAAGGGCACTTCAGGCCCACCTTCGAGGCGATGATGCAGCCCAGGCCCGGGGTCATGTACTCGTTGACCACGTTCGAACACAGGAACAGGCTGATGTCCTCCGGCTGCAAGCCGGCATCGTCCAGGGCCTTCTGCGCCGCCTCGGCGCCCAGGTCCTCCAGCCGCTCGTCGGAAATGACGTGGCGGGAGCGGATTCCGGTCCGGGGGTAGATCCATTCGTCGGAAGTATCGAGAAAAGTGGAAAGGTCGTCGTTGGTGACCACTCTGCGGGGAAGGGCGCTGCCGGTTCCGATGATTCTCATGTCGATTCAGGTTTGGTTTTCTGTACAAAAATAGCCCCGGGTCCCGAATCCCGGAAATAAAAGTGGCGAACTGGGCCCTTTCAGGGCCAACTTGGGGTGAAATCCCGGATACAGGGGTGAAATTCCGGAGATTTTTGCTACTTTTGTAATCTTGAAAATGGAAGAAGGAAAGGCAAAATACCTCCCCCCCTACCTCCGGGAACGCTACCAGCTGCTGGGTACGGTGACATTCGCCGCGCTGTTTTCGGTCGTTTTCCTCCTGGTGAGCATTCCCTTCTCGAACAATGCCTGGTTCCGTCTGGGGAACAGCACCTTCTTCGGATTCACCGCCCTGTTCGCCTTTGTCTCGCTCGCCATCATCATCGCCAGCAAAGTCACGATGTACAAGACGCGCAACAGCTTCCCCATGACCTACTGGGGCTACGCGGCCTGGTGCCTGTCGGAAATCGTCCTCATCACCGTCCTGTACACCGTCTTCACCATCACGATCGCCCAGCCCGAGGACCAGAACGGGGTCGCCATCTTCCTGCATGCCCTGGTATATACGTTCGTGTGCCTGGGCGTCCCCTACATCATGGCGGCGATGTTCTTCACCATTATCGACCAGAACCGGACCATCCGCCTGATGAACATGCAGGACGTCGTCACGGACGAGGCGCCGGCGGCGGCCTCTCCGGCCCAGAAGATCACCCTGTTCGACAACAACGGGGTCCTCAAGCTGTCCGTCTCCAGTGCGAATCTCTACTATGTGGAGTCGGACGACAACTACATCAAGGTTTGGTACGCGGACCAGCAAGGCGCGCTGCAGACCTACATGCTCCGCTGCCGCCTGAAGACGGTGGAAGAGAGTTTCGCCGGCTCGGACCTCATCCGATGCCACCGGAAATTCATCGTGAACATGCAGAAGGTGAAAGTTCTCCAGAAAGTGGGAGCCGTGTACGAAATCACCCTGGACAACGAAGCCATCGCCCCGATTCCGGTCACGAAGACCTACATCGAGAACGTCCTGCACCACTTCCAGGAAGGGAAATAGCCGCCGACGTTATTCGTGCGCCGCGAAGCGCTGCCCGGCAAGCCGCTCCCACTTGGTGCCGGGGCGGCCGTAATTCGCGTAAGGATAGATGGAAATGCCTCCGCGGGGCGTGAACAAGCCCGTCACTTCGATGTATTTCGGATCCATCAGGCGGATCAGGTCCTTCATGATGGTGTTCACGACATCCTCATGGAAATCACCGTGGCTGCGGAAACTGAACAGATACAGTTTCAGGCTCTTGGACTCCACCATCCGGACGTCCGGGACATAGCTGATGCGGATCTCGGCGAAGTCCGGCTGCCCGGTGATCGGGCAAAGGGTCGTGAACTCTGGGCAGTTGAAACGGACCCAGTAGTCGTTGTCGGGATGCTGGTTGTCAAAGGTTTCCAGCACCTCGGGCGCATAGTCCTGGCTGTAAACGGTCTTGTGGCCCAGGCTCTTGAGGTCTTCCGGATTGCGAGCCATCTTATGCCTCCTCCCCTGCTTCCTTGAGCCGTTCGGCGTTCTCCGCGATCTGGAGCTGGTCGATGCACTCCTGGATGTCGCCGTCCATGAAGACGGGCAGGTTGTACATGCTCCAGCCGATGCGGTGGTCCGTCACGCGGCCCTGCGGATAATTGTAAGTACGGATCTTGGCGGAACGGTCGCCGGTGGAGACCATGGTCTTGCGCTTGGCGGCAATGCCGTCCAGGTACTTCTGGTGCTCCAGGTTGTACAGACGGGTACGGAGTTCCTCCATGGCCCGGTCCAGGTTCTTGAGCTGGGAACGCTCCTCCTGGCACTGGACCACGAGGCCGGACGGGATGTGCGTCAGGCGGACGGCGGAATAGGTGGTGTTCACGCCCTGTCCGCCCGGGCCGGAAGCGCAGAAGAGGTCCTTGCGGATGTCGGCCGGGTTCAGTTCCACGTCAAACTCGCCGGCTTCCGGGAAGACGGCCACGGAAGCGGCAGATGTCTGGATGCGGCCCTGCGTCTCCGTCTGCGGGACCCGCTGGACGCGGTGCACGCCGGACTCGTATTTCATGATGCCGTACACGCCGTCCTGGCTGGAGGAGAGCTTGAAGACAATCTGCTTGTAGCCGCCAGCCGTTCCGGGGGCCTGGTCGGTGACTTCCAGCTTCCAGCCGCGGCGTTCCGCGAAATGCTGGTACATGCGGAACAGGTCGCCGGCGAAAATCGCCGCCTCGTCACCGCCGGTACCGCCGCGGATCTCCACCATGGCGTTCTTGGAATCGTCCGGATCGGCAGGGATGAGCAGGAGCTTGATGTTCTGCTCCATCTCGGGAAGTTTCGGTTCGATCTCATTCACTTCCTCGCGGGCCATCTCCTTGAGGTCCTCGTCCTTCTCGTTCATGAGGATGTCCTTCGCCTGGGCGAGTTCATCCAGCAGACGCTTGTACTCGAGGCCGGCGGCGATGATGGGCTGCAGTTCCTTGTAGTCCTTGTTCAGCTGCACGAACTTCTTCATGTCCGCGATGACGGCCGGGTCGGCGAGCGACTCTTCCAGCTTCTTGTATTTGTCCTGGAGGCTCAGTACTTTCTCCAGCAATGTATTCTCTGCCATGGGGGCGGGTTTTGAATTAGTCTACAAAGATACGGAAAATAATCCGATTTACCATATCAGAGCCCTTTGGCCTTCCCCTCGTCCCAGATGGCGTCCATTTCGGCGAGGGTCATGTCTGCGAGCTTGAGTCCGCGGCGGAGGGTTTCCTCCTCCATGTAGGAGAAACGGCGGCGGAACTTGTCGCAGGCACCGCTCAGGGCGGCTTCCGGATCAATGCCGTACAGGCGGGAGGCGTTGATGACGGCAAAAAGCAGATCTCCGAATTCTTCCTGCATGTGCCTGAGGTCGTTTTCTTCGCAGGCTTCCTTCGCCTCGCCCATCTCCTCCTGCACTTTGGGCCAGACATCTTCCTTCTGCTCCCAGTCGAAGCCGCAGCCGCGGGCCTTCTCCTGCATGGACAGGGCCTTGAGGATGGCGGGCATGGCGTCGGGGATGCCGGCCATGACCCGCTTGTTGCCGTCCTTTTCCTTCGCCTTCACGAGCTCCCAGGTATCGGCGATTTCCTTGGCCGTCGTGGGCTTTCCGGCCTCGGGGCCGAAGACGTGCGGGTGACGGAACACCATCTTGTCGCACACCTTGTTCAGGGAATCGGCGATGTCGAAGGATCCCTCCTCCTGGGCGATGCGGGCATAGAAGACCATGTGGTAAAGCAGGTCGCCGATTTCCTTCGCCGTACCCTTGCGGTCCCCCTTCAGGATGGTGTCGCTCAGTTCGTACACTTCCTCCTCCGTCATGGGACGGATGGATTCGATGGTCTGGGCGGCGTTCCAGGGGCACTCCTTCCGGAGTTTGTCCATAATATCCAGCAGCCGGCCGAAGGCGGCCACCTTTTCTTCTCTCGTATGCATATTATTCGGATTCGATCTTGCAAATATACAAAGAATCTGCTTATCTTTGCGCGATTGAGCCATGAAGTCAATGTCCTACATATCAGCTGATGAGGCCGTGCGCGGCGTTCGGAGCGGGGATCACATCCACCTTTCCAGCATCGCCAGTGTCCCCCACGTGCTCATCGACGCCCTGTGCCGTCGTGCCGACGAACTTCGCGGCCTGCACTTCCACCATTTCCATACGGAAGGTCCGGCCCCATACGGGTCGAAAGAGTATGAAGGCGTCTTCTTCGACCAGGGATTCTTCGTAGGCCCGAACGTGCGGAAATCCGTGCAGGAAGGCTATGCCGATTACATTCCCACGCACCTGAGCGAGTCGCAGGCGATGTACCGCAGCGGCGCCCTCCCTTGCAACGTGGCCATGGTCCAGGTATCCAGACCGATGGACGGCATGGTGTCCCTGGGCACGTCGGTGGACTGTTCCATCGCCGCCCTGGAGGTCGCCCGGCTTAAACTCGCCGTCGTCAATCCGAACGTTCCTTTTGCCTTCGGGGACCTGGTCCCTCTGGACTGTTTCGACGCCCTGGTATGGGATGACACGCCCCTGTTCACCAAGGATTACGTGGAACCGACCCCAATCGACCGCCTGATCGGGCGGAACTGTTCGGAACTCGTCCCCGACGGGGCCTGCCTGCAGATGGGCATCGGCTCCCTGCCCAATGCCGTCTGCTCGGAACTGACGGAGCATCAGCATCTCGGGCTCCACACGGAAATGTTTGCCGACGGCGCCCTGGAACTTATCCGGAAAGGCATCATCGACGGGTCCTGCAAGAAGATCGACACCGGGAAGGTCGTCGCCTCGTTCCTCCTCGGATCGCAGCAGGTGTATGATTTCATCGACCGGAATCCGTCCGTCCAGATGCGGGACATCGCCTACACGAACGACCCCTGGGTCATTTCCCGCAACTCGCGGGTGGTGTCCATCAACTCGGCCACGGAAATCGACCTGACCGGCCAGGTGTGCGCCGATTCCATCGGCACCCGGATGTACTCCGGCACCGGCGGACAGCTCGATTTCGTCCGGGGCGCGAAGATGTCTCCGGAAGGAAAGGCCATCATCGCGATGGCCTCCCGCACGGCGAAACTCGCGCCCAAGATCGTTCCCACGCTGAAGCCCGGCGCCGGCGTGGTCACGCCCCGCGCAGACGTGCAGTGGGTCGTCACCGAGTGGGGCGCCGTGAACCTGTACGGCAAGTCCCTCCAGGAGCGCGCCCGCCTGCTGATTTCCATTGCCCACCCGGACGACCGGGAGGCCCTGGACCGAGCCGCGTTCGAACGGTTCGGACCGCACTGGTTACATTAGACGCGGAAGGCGGCGATGTCCTCAGCCTTGAAAGCGCGGATGTAGGCGCTCTTGCCCTGGACGGTCTCCTCGGCCATGCGCACCATCACGTGGGCGGACTTCGCGAAGAGGTCCGGAGCGGCGGTGGCGTCGCGCAGCAGCAGCAGGGACATCACGATCTCACCGGTCATGTCGTACAGGCGACGGGCCAGGAAATCAAGTACTTCCTGATTCTCGAAGGCTTTCACGGCCGCAATGCTCGCGTCATAGATGTCGGCGAGGGCGGCGACCCGGGCGCGCAGCGGCTCGAGGGCCTCGGACACCGGCTCGGCCAGCATTCCGCGGATGATCTCGGAATAAGTGCCGTTCGTGATGTAGCGGATGGCCGCCACGACCTGCAGCTGCGTCGTTCCCTCATATATGGAGAAGATGCGGGCGTCGCGCATGAGGCGCTGGCACTTGTATTCCATGATGAAACCGGAGCCGCCGTGGACGGAGACGCAGTCGTAGGCGTTCTGGTTCGCATATTCTGAACTCATACCCTTGCACAGGGGCGTAAACGCATCGGCCAGGCGGGTGTACTTCTTCATCTCGGCGCGCTCCTCCGGCGTGAGGGTGCGGTCGCGCTGGATGTCCTCCAGGCACTTGTAGATGTCCACATGGGCCGCCGTATGGTACAGGAGCGTACGGCCGCCGTCCAGTTTCGCCTTCATCCGGCTGAGCATGTCATAGACCCCCGGGAAATGCTCGATGGTCTGGCCGAACTGGGCGCGCTCGGAGGCGTACTTGACCGCCTCATTGTACGCTTCCTGGCTCAGGCCGGTGGACTGGGCGCCGATGCCCAGGCGGGCGCCGTTCATCAAGGCCATCACGTACTTGATGAGGCCCAGGCGGGTGCTGCCGCACAGTTCCGCCTTCGCGTTCTTGTAGGTGAGTTCGCAGGTCGGTGAACCGTGGATGCCCAGTTTGTGCTCGATGTGGCGGACATTGACCCCGCCCTGGCGCTTGTCGTAGATGAACATCGACAGGCCGCGGCCGTCGCGGGTCCCTTCCTCGGAACGGGCCAGGACCAGATGGATGTCGGAATCGCCGTTGGTGATGAAGCGCTTCACGCCGTTCAGCAGCCAGCAGCCGTCCTTCTCGCTCCAGGTGGCCTTGAGCATCACGCGCTGAAGGTCGGAACCGGCATCCGGCTCGGTCAGGTCCATGGACATGGTCTCGCCGGCGCAAATGCGCGGCAGGAACTTCTGCCGCTGCTCCTCGGAACCGAACTCATACAGGGTGTCGGCACAGCTCTGCAGGCTCCAGATGTTCTGGAAGGAAGCATCGGCGGCGCTCACCAGTTCGGAGCACATGCTGAACACCACGTTCGGGAGGTTCAGTCCGCCGTAACGACGCGGCTGCGCGACGCCGGTGAGGCCGGCCTTGCGCATCGCCTCCATATTCTCCACGGTCTTGGATGCATAGATCATCCGACCGTTCTCCAGGTGCGGGCCCTCGAGGTCCACGCTCTCGGAATTGGGTTCGATGATATTGGCGGCGATGTCGCCGACGATTTCCAGCAGACGCTTGTAATTCTCGATGCAATCCTCATAATCCACGGGGGCCTCGGGATAAAGCGCAGCATCCGCAAAGCCCTTTTCCCGGAGTTCCACGATGCGGCGCATCAGCGGATGGCCCAGGTAAAAGGCGATTTCGGGATGGTCGGTATAATAGTTTGCCATAGTTTACTTGCTGTTTTTCCGGTAATACTTGATGAGCTTCGGGATCACTTCCTCCACGGTTCCGACGATCACATAGTCGGCGATTTTGTTGATGGGGGCGTCCGGATCGGAATTCACGCTGATGATGATGCTGCTGTCCTGCATGCCGGCG
>JAFUDV010000070.1 GCA_017464245.1 Bacteroidales bacterium
CCTATCCGAAGAAGGACGAGGAGCGCCAGATCATCCGGATGAACAACAGCGGCACCTTCCCGAAGGCCCAGGCCGTCGTGAAACCGGAGGACATCCTCCGCGCCCGCGAGGTCGTCCGCGACGTCTATATGGACGAGAAGAACGAACTGTACATCGTGGACATCGTCTATGCCACCCGTACTCCGGAGGAATACGGGCTCAAGGGGCTCAAGGGCCTGATCTCCTACGGCGACTCCCCGCGTGCCTCCATCTCCCTCGCCGCCGCCGCGAAGGCTTATGCCTTCATCAAGCGCCGCGGATATGTGATTCCCGAGGACGTCCGCGCCGTGTGCAACGAGGTGCTCCGTCACCGTATCGGCCTCACCTACGAAGCCGAGGCGGAGAACGTCACCACCGAGGAAATCATCGAAAAGATCATCAACGCGGTCATCGTCCCGTAATGACACCCCAGGAGCTTCTCAAGCGCGTCCGCAAGATCGAGATCAAGACCAAGGCGCTCTCGCACCAGATCTTCGCCGGTGAATACCATTCGGCCTTCAAGGGCCGCGGAATGGCGTTCAGCGAGGTCCGGGAGTACCAGTATGGGGACGACGTGCGGAACATGGACTGGAACGTGACGGCCCGGATGAGCGCCCCGTACGTGAAAGTGTTCGAGGAGGAGCGGGAACTCACCGTGGTCCTGCTGGTGGACATCAGCCGGTCGGGCCTGTTCGGCACCGCCGGGGAGACCAAGCGGGAACTCCTGGCGGAGATCGCCGCGACGCTGGCTTTCTCCGCGATGCTCAACAACGACAAGGTGGGCGCCCTGTTCTTCAGCGACACCGTGGAGAAGTTCATCCCGCCCAAGAAAGGACGCAGCCACCTCCTCCACATCATCCGCGAAATCCTGGAATACACCCCGGAGCACGACGGAACCGACATCGGCGAAGCCCTCCGGTACCTGACGAACGCCATCAAGCGCCGTTGCACGGCCTTCGTCCTCAGCGACATGCTGGATGTGGACGAAACTGGCGCGCCTCGTTATGAGGAGGCGTTGAAGGTGGCCGTGAACCGGCACGACGTCTCCGTCATCCGGGTGTACGACCCTCGGGAGCGGACGATTCCGGACGTGGGCCTTGTCCACGTGAAAGACTCCGAGACCGGGCGCTGCGCCTGGGTCAACACCTCCTCCCGCAGCACCCGCACCGCCTACGAGGACTGGTTCCGCACCGCTACCGAGGCGGCGGGGAAACTCTTCAACCGTTACCAGGTGGACAGCGTGGACGCGGCAACGGACGGGGATTATGTCAAAAGCCTGATGGCCCTTTTCCACAAACGATGAAAAGGTGTTTGATCATATCGGCCATCTTCCTCGCCGGTGCGGTGGCATCGGCCCAGGAAGCGTGGCGCGACACGACGGCCTCGGACACCGGCGGCCGCGTCATCCTGAAGGACGGATCCTTCATCCGGCCGGTTACCCCGCGCGACTCCATCCTGGTCGCCGACCGTCTCCTGTACGGATTCGAACTCACGAACGTCCCTGACAGCACCGTCCTGGCGTTCCCCCAGGTTGCGACGCCCTTCATGCAGGACGTCCTGGCCCTGCCCATGTGGCAGGTGGATACGGTGAAGGTCCAGAAGGTCCGCGCGACAAATGCCCGCCTGCTGGACATCCGGGCGCAGATCGCCATCCAGCCTTTCGAGGAAGGCGAGTATGAGCTGCCGCCCCTGTTCGTCCAGCGCATCCATACGGACGGGACCGTGGACACGCTCCGCTTCAATCCCCAGACCATCCAGGTGTTCACCATGCCGGTGGACACGGCGACCTTCGTGCCGCACGACCTTCGCGGGCAGGCTGGTTATCCGTTGACATTCAGGGAGATCCTTCCCTGGTTGTTGGGTTTCTGGATCCTGGCGCTGCTCGTCGCCGGCCTCGTGGCCTGGCTCCGCAGCCGCGCCCGCTCCTCCGCCGGCCCGGCCTTCCGCGAACCGGCCCATATCACGGCCCTCCGCAAACTGGACAAGTGGCGTGGCGACAAGTACTGGGCCCCCGAGAAGCAGAAGCAGTTCTATTCCGGCGTGACGGACGCCCTCCGCGAGTATATCGTGGCCCGCTACGGCGTGGGCGCGATGGAAATGACCACCGCCGAGATCTTCCAGGACCTCCGCCGGACGGATGTCCCGGCGGACCTGTATGAAGAGATGAAAACCCTCTTCGAACGGGCTGATTTCGTGAAGTTCGCGAAGTATGTCGCGACGCCCGAGGACAATGCGACCGTCCTCCCGCAGGCCGTCCGTTTCGTGACCGCCACCTACCAGAGCGAGGTGGAGGAGGAGGCGGAAGCGTCCGGAACGGAAGGGGAGGAGGCGCCGGCCCAGGCCCCGCACGAAGAGAAAGACGAAGACTATATGCCCCGGTAAGCCATGTATTTCGAGTATCCATATCTCCTTTGGCTCCTGGTCGTTCCGGCCCTGCTGCTGGGGATGTACCTGTGGCGGGAACTCAAGGAACGCCGTCCGCACCTGCGGGTGTCCACCGTGGCGCCGTGGAAGGCGGGCGGAAATTCCGTCCTGGGCTGGGTCCGGCATCTGCCGGAGGCGTTCCGGATCGCCGCCCTGTGCCTGCTGGTCGTGTGCATCGCCCGTCCCCGGTCGCGCACCGAGATGGAGCGGGTGGACACCGAGGGCATCGACATCGTCCTCGCGATCGACGTCTCCACCAGTATGCTGGCGCGGGACTTCAAGCCGGACCGCCTGTCCGCAGCGAAGGACATCTCCATCGAGTTCATCGCCCAGCGGCCGACCGACCGGATGGGCATCGTCGTGTTCGCCGGGGAAAGCTATACCCAGTGCCCTCTCACGACCGACCGGGCCACCCTCATCAACCTGATGAAGGAGGTCCAGACGGACCTCATCGAGGACGGCACCGCCATCGGCAACGGCCTCGCGACCGCCATCGCGCGGATGAAGGATTCCGACGCCAAGTCCCGCGTGGTCATCCTCCTGACCGACGGCGTGAACAACCGCGGCGAGGTGGATCCTGAGATGGCCACCGAAATCGCGAAGACCTACGGGATCCGGGTCTATACCATCGGTGTGGGCCGGCAGGGAGAGGCACCCTATCCCGTCCAGACGCCCTGGGGCATGGATGTCCAGATGATGCCGGTCCAGATTGACGAGGACCTCCTGAAACAGATCGCCGCCGAGACGGGCGGAAAGTATTTCCGGGCCGACGACAACACCAAACTGGCCGAGATCTACGGGGAGATCGGCAAGATGGAGAAGACCCGCACCACCGTGGACAGTTTCCCCATCTACAAGGACCTGTTCCCGAAATATGCCGTTTGGGCGCTCGTGTTCCTCCTGCTGGAGATCCTCGTCCGCGCCCTTTTGAGAAGACTGCCGTGATATGTTGATGTTCGCCCAATACCGGTTCCTCTACCTGCTTTTGCTGGTGCCCCTGTTCCTCGTGGGATACGGGGTCTGGAGGCATCTCCGTACCCGCCGGGTGCGGAAGTTCGGAGACGAGGCGCTGGTGAAGGCCCTGATGCCCTCCTGGTCCGGTTCCAAGGGCTGGGTGAAGATGGTCCTGTTCAGCCTCGCCTTCGCTTTCTTCGTGATCGGACTCGCCCGGCCGCAGATCGGCGCGAAGCTCTCCGAGCACAAGTCCCGGGGGGCGGAGATCGTGATCTGCCTGGACGTGTCCAATTCGATGCTGGCCGAGGATTATACCCCGAACCGTCTGGACCGCGCCAAGCTGGCGATCTCCCGGCTGACGGACCGTCTCAAGGACGACCGTATCGGCCTGATCCTCTTTGCGGGAACCTCCTTCGTCCAGCTGCCGGTAACCACCGACTACGTCTCGGCGAAGATGTTTCTCGGAAGCATCGACACCGGGTCCGTTCCCGTGCAGGGGACGGCGATGGGGGATGCCATCTATACGGCCATCCGGAGTTTCAGCGCCCAGAGCGAGAAGAGCCGGGTGGTCATCGTGATCTCCGACGGCGAGAACCACGAGGACGATCCGGTGGCGGCGGCGAAGGAAGCCGCGGAGAACGGCATCCGGGTCTATACCGTGGGCGTCGGGTCTGCGGACGGACAGCCGATCCCTTTCGAGGGCGGCCTGATGAAGGACAAGGACGGCGAGATCGTCGTGACCAAGCTGGACGAGGATACTCTCCGGAAGGTCGCCAAGGCCGGAAACGGAGCCTATGTCCATGCCGGCGGCGACGAGTTCGGCCTGAATCCCATCATCGAGGATGTCCGCCGGATGGAGGACGAGGAGTTCGGCTCCGTCGTGTTCGAGGAGTATGACGAACAGTACGTGTATTTCTTCGGGATCGCGCTGGCGCTGCTGGTGATCGAGATGCTCATCGGAGAGCGCCGCCCGAAGCGGAAATGGTTCGACCAATGAGGAAGTTATTGCTATTCATATCCCTTTTCCTGAGTGTCGCGGCGTTCGCACAGGTGGACCGGAACGATGTCCGCCGGGGCAACCGCCAGTTCCGGAAGGCCCGCTATGGCGATGCCGACATCAGCTACCGCAAGGCCCTGAATGCCGACAGCACCTCCGTCCCCGCGGCCTATGACCTGTGAAACAACCTGTACCGCCAGGGTGATTTTGCGGCGGCGGGCAAGTCCTACGAGCAGGCGCTCCGGCACATTCCCGAGACCAGCCCCCGGAAGCAGGCCGGCTATGCGTTCGACACCTATTTCAATGCCGGCGACGCCGCCCTCCAGCAGAAGCAGTACCGGGCGGCGATGGAGGCTTTCGTCCAGGCGCTCCTGATTGATCCGGACAACATGGAGGCGAAGGAGAACTATGTCTATGCCCGGAAGATGCTGGAGAACAATCCGGACGGCGGTGGTGGCGGGAACGACCAGAACCAGGACCAGAACCAGGACCAGAACCAGGACCAGGATCAGCAGGACCAGAATCAGGACCAAAACCAGGACCAGAATCAGGACCAGCAGGACCAGAACGCGCAGCAGAAGCCGTCGGGTGGCGAGGCCGGGATTTCTCCCCAGCAGGCCCAGCAGATGCTCCAGGCCATCCAGGCCAAGGAGAAGGAGACCCAGGACAAGGTGAACAAGGAGAAGGCGGCGGTGCTCAAGTCCCGCCAGAAAGAAAAGAATTGGTAGGCCGATGAAAAGATGGATGACCGCCCTCGTGGCGCTAGTGATGACCCTTTCCGGGTGGGCGCAGACCATCCGGGTGGAGGTGCACAATATCGTGGAGCTTTCCGAACGCTTCAACGTCGTGTTCATTGTCGAGGGCGAGCATGCCCCGTCCGATTTCCAATGGAGCCCCGGGGATGATTTCACCCTGGTCTGGGGCCCGCAGAAGGGCACATCCACCAGCATCTCCATCGTCAACGGGAAGACCACCAAGACCTCCCAGACTTCCTATACCTATATTCTTCAGGCCAAGAAGACCGGTACCTTCCAGCTGGCCGCCGCCACGGCGACGGTGAAGGGGACGGACCTCCGTTCCCGTTCCGCGCAGGTGACCGTGGTCGAGGGGCGGGACGAAGGCGCCGCTGCCGCCCAGGGCGGCTCCGGAAGCGGTTCCGGCAGCGCGCAGGAAGCGCGTCCGTCGGCTTCCCAGAATACCGGGGAAATCTTCATGCGCCTGAACCTGAGCAAGCGGGAGGCTGTCGTGGGAGAGCCCATCACGGCCACCCTCAAGATTTACCAGCGGGCCAACCTGACAGGCTTTGAAGATGCCAAGTTCCCGAAGTTCAACGGCTTCTGGAGCCAGGAGGTGGACACTCCGCAGAACATCGAGTTCCGGCGGGAGCAGATAGGCGACAAGATGTACAACTCCGCCGTCCTCCGGCGCTGGGTGCTCATCCCGCAGAAGTCGGGCACCCTTACCATCGATCCTTCCGAGGTCGTGTGCCTGGTGAACGTCCGCACGCAGCGTCCCCGGACCGGCTCCATCTTCGACGACTTCTTCGAGAACGACTATGTGACGCAGCGGCAGCGGGTGATGACTCCGGCCGTCAACGTCAAGGTGTCCGCCCTTCCCGGCGGTGCCCCGGCCGGTTTCTCCGGCGCCGTGGGCGACTACAGCGTGTCCGCCCGCCTGAGCAAGGATTCGCTCCGGACGCATGATGCGGCCTCGCTGGTCGTGACCGTGACCGGCAAGGGCAACGTCTCCCTGGTGGAGGCGCCGAAGCTCACCTTTCCGCCGGATTTCGAAGTCTATGACGTGAAGGCCACGAGCGCTACCGACAAGAGCGGAACGAGCGGCTCCAAGACCTTCGAGTATCCTTTCATTCCCCGCAGCCCGGGCGAGTTCACCCTGCCGCCGGTCCGTTTCTCCTACTACGACGTGAACGGCCGCCGGTACGCCACTTCGTCCACGGATTCGCTGCGGCTGTCCGTCGCCCGGAGCACCGGCGGTGCCGCCCAGGCTTCGCAGGAGGGGGCCGGCACCCTGACCGTGGACCGCAAGGGCGTGAAGAACCTCGGCGAAGACATCCGGTTCATCAAGACCAAGACCTCCCTGTCGGAGGACAAAGGCTTCTTCGTGGGCAAGCCCGCCTACTGGATCCTCGCCGGGCTGCTCCTGCTGGCGGCCGCCGCCGTCTGGCTTTCCCTGCGGAAGCTCGCTGCACGCCGGGCCAATGTCGCCGGGAGCCGCAACCGCAAGGCCACGCGCCAGGCGCTCAAGCGCCTCAGGCAGGCCGGGGATTTCCTGGACAAGAACCTGTACACGGCTTTCTATGAGGAACTTCACCGTGCGCTCATCGGCTTCATCGCCGACAAGCTCACCATGGACATGGCCGACCAGAGCAAGGAGAACATCGCCGAGGCCCTCTCGGCCAGGGGTGTCCCCGAGGCGACGGTGGCTTCCTTCACCGAACTGTTGGACGCCTGTGAATACGCCCGCTATGCACCAGATGCCGGCCACGAGGCGATGCGGGCCCATTATGACCAGGCCGTTTCCGTGATCACGGCCATCGATTCTTCCATGAAAAAAGGTATTTCCGCGGCTGCGGCCGCCCCGGTCATTGCGCTGCTGCTGGCCCTTCCGCTGGGTGCGCAGGCGGCGGAGAGTTATCCCGATTCCCTGTGGAAGGCCGGGGTGGAGGCCTACTCGGCCGGTCAGTGGGCGGAGGCCCTCGGGGACTGGTCCGACGTCGCCGCCACCGGGCTCCGCTCCAAGGAACTGTATTACAACCTGGGCAATGCGTATTTCAAGACGGGAGAGACCGCGCAGGCCATCCTCCAGTATGAGCGCGCCCTCCGGCAGGATCCTTCCGACGCCGATGTCCGCTACAACCTGGAATTCGCCCGTTCGCTGACGCAGGACCGCATCGACGAGGTTCCCGAGTTCATCCTCCGGACCTGGGTCCGGAAGGTGGGCTACTGGATGTCGTCCGATGGCTGGGCCATCCTGTCGCTCGTCCTGCTTGCGCTGGGCCTGGGCATGCTGCTCCTGTTTCTGCTGGGACCCACCGCCGGAGCGCGCCGGACCGGTTTCTTTACGGGACTTGCGGCCCTGCTCCTCGCCCTGGCGGCCTGGGGCTTCGCCCGGAGCCAGAAGGCCGATGCCGAGCGGCATGACGAGGCCATCGTGATGCGCCCGGTCTCCTCCGTGACCAGCTCGCCTTCTTCCGATGCGGCGAAATCCCTCTTCATCCTGCATGAGGGGACCAAGGTGAAGGTGCTGGACGAGGTCTCCGGCTACCGGGACATCGAACTGGCCGACGGACGCCGCGGGTGGATTTCTTCCTCGGACATCGAGATTATCTAGGTTTTTCTTATCTTTGCGTCCATGAAAGTGTGTCACGAGAAGAACTCTTATGAAGTTGGCCACTTAAATAGGAGGACTTCGTAACTTTGAAAGAGATGGTGGTAGGTCCACCGCATACGGCGTACAGGCGCAGTTTGCAAACCACTTTGTGCGGCTGGGAG